>JAJCYJ010000999.1 GCA_029262975.1 Saprospiraceae bacterium | reverse complement strand
ATTGGGACATTTCTTGAGCGATCGGGTGGTGCACTTGTGCTTGCCAAATCTGTTCTTGGCTGGATAGGCGAACGTTTTGTAACGCTTGCTCTTATGATTACGGGATACATTATATCTATCCCGGTATTTGCTGACAGTGGCTTTATTATCATGAGTCCTTTGAATAAAGCGTTAGCGAAAAGAGCTGCCGTACCGTTGGCAGCGACGACGGCAGCACTGGCCACTGGCCTGGTAGCATCTCATGTGATGGTGCCACCTACCCCCGGACCGGTAGCAGCTGCTGGGATATTAGGGGCCAACCTCGGACAAGTCCTGATCTGGGGGATAATCGTCAGTGCTTCCACTTGTGCGATTTGTTATTTTGTGATCATCAAGTTTATAGCCAGGATCAAGACGAGTGAACTTATTACAGAAGAAGAAGAGGTGATTGAACAACGGGGCGCACATCTCTCTCCTTTCAAAGCCTTCTTACCGATAGTCGTTCCAATCCTGCTTATTATTGGAGGTTCGGTGGCTAGCCTTGATGGGAAACCATTGGGTACCGGTGTATTATATGAATGGATTACATTTATCGGGCAACCGATCATAGCGCTATTAATAGGATTAGTGATTGCGTTCAGTCTTCCAAAGAAATTAGACAAAGAAATGTTGTCATCAAGTGGCTGGATCGGACATGCATTAAAGGAGGCAGCACCTATTATTCTCATTACCGGAGCCGGAGGGATTTTTGGTAAAATGTTACAAAATTCTGGTCTGGGTGATCTGATCGTTGATATGATGGGCACAAGTAATTGGGGACTTTTTATTCCTTTTTTATTGGCCGCTGCTTTAAAGACCTGTCAAGGGTCTTCTACTGTATCATTAGTCACTTCCGCTTCCATCATGGTGCCCTTGCTCCCGGCAATGGGTCTTGATAATGAATGGTTTACTACCCTGACCGTCTTGTCCATCGCATCGGGATCAGTGGTTGTCTCCCATGTCAATGATAGTTTTTTCTGGGTATTGACTCAGATGACGGGATTTACGGTAACAGAAGGATATCGAATACAGACGGTTATGACAGGTGTATTTGGGGTTGTATCTATGATTATTATCCTGTTATTGTCAGTGCTTTTATAGGCTTTCGAGGGCTTTATAATAATGTAATTCTGATCCTTTTTAGAATTTTTCAAAGGTTATGAATCTTTCATTTTGTGTTCAATTCCACCCCCTGACCCCCTCAATGGGGATAGAATTCTGCTTTTTATATTTTGGTGCTAATTATAGAAATTGCTACTATTTTAATCAGGTGATTTTGTACTCGTAAGTTATAAGATCAATTTTGGGCAAAAAAAAAGGTCTCCAAAGTGAAGACCTGCATAAAACCCCAAAAAACCAATTGAAAACAATCACCTATAAGACGGGGCGTATTTGGGATACCACATTTTCATGATCCAACTTTTTACATTTTTAATACATATTATTTATTATTATATATAAATAATTGATTATAATATATTTATAGTCGATATCATAATATTCAATTTAGCTCTTGGCATTTGTTCATTTTTTTTCATTCGCAAAATGAAGGAATGATTTTCAACCTTTGTTGAAACCAATGTGCCAGAGCACATTGGAATGACTGAACCCGTCAGGGGGACGAGCAATACTTCCAAGTAGTTGAGCTGCCAGCCTTTTCGAGGTTCCCACCAAAGGTCGGCAGGCATTTAGCCAGATGTCCCCAGGACTTCTGATCACGCCAAAGTCGTGATTACGCCTCGCTCATCCAGCGCTTCTTTTGATCCTGCAAATCCTAAAAGTCTTCTCACAATTTGATTGAGGTAAGAGATCAGTTGGCGATATTTTTGAAAGGGTTAAAATGTTGCCAATGGAATTGGGTGCACTGCGACCAAACGAGGGTTTCCTCCTTCGGCGGTCAGGTCCAACCCCAGGCTAAAAAAGGTCAACACCTCAGGCGTTGTTAAAAAGTAGAATTGAACTGTAGGGGTGTGTATTAGACGTAATCGTTGACCACTATAAGCATACTCATATCAATTGTATTTGCACAAAGTGTCATTGGGTCTGCTCTGGCTGATATGGCGCTGCGGCCGTGCCGGGCCTGCTTGCAAAGCAGGTGTGCTTAAAGGCCTGTATTGCATGCAGCGTAAATCCAAACACCCCGAAAATATTTCTTAAAATAGCAATGCCTACTTTCTACATAGCTGGCCTTTAATCTGCGTATTAAATCAGCCGATTTTGCGCTCCTTTTTTAAAAAGGAGTGAACAATAAAGTATAGGAAAGAGTGGATGCAATTCAAATATGGCGTTATCGTTTGTCACCAATAAATGAACGCTTTTTGTGAATCCTTTCAGCTGAATAAGATCAATTATGGGCAAAAAAAAGGTCTCCGAAACGAAGACCTGCATAAAACCCCAAAAAACCAATTGAAAACAATCACCTATAAGACGGGGCGTATTTGGGATACCACATTTTTATACTTCAACTTTTTGTATTTTTAATACATATTATTTATTGTTATGTATAAATGATTGAATATAAGAGGTTTAGTTATAATATGATTAAATAACTTTTGGTATTATATCCTTCCAATGGGTTCCTCCTTCGGCGGACAGGTTTTCCTCATTGTACCTTCCTTCTTCCCATCAACTCACATCGTTTAAACGAACTGAACACGGGGTTGAACCTGTCCGCCCTTGGCGGAACCCCATGGAATAATATTGTCGTCTAATGGGTTCCTCCTTTGGCGGTCAGGTTCAACCCATTGTGCCCACATTATTGCGAAAATATCAAGTATTCCATCCAATGGGTTCCACCGGAGGTCGACAGGTTTAACCCATTGTGCCGAAATTGAAACGAATTGAACATGGGGTTGAAACGAACTGAACACGGGGTTAAAACCCCATGGACAGATAAATTTATCAGCGGGTTCCTCCTGAGGCCGACGGTTTAACTCATTGTGCCGAAATTGAAACGAATTGAACATGGGGTTGAAACGAACTGAACACGGGGTTAAAACCCCATGGAATAATATTGTCATCTAATGGGTATCTCCGGAGGTAGACAGGTCTAACCCATAGTGCCTAAATTGAGAAATTTTGAAGAAAAATATGGTTATTTTTTACCCAATAATTCATTGACCTGCTTCACAACATTATCTGCTGTATAGCCAAACTTTTCATCGAGAACCTTATAAGGAGCGGAATACCCGAAGTGGGTCATACCAAATACACTACCATTGCTTTTAACGAGCCCCTCAAGGGTTACTGGTAAGCCAGCTGTTAAACCAAAAGTGGGTACGCCATCAGGCAGTATTTCTTTTTGATAAGCTTCGGATTGATCTCTGAACAGTCCTTCTGAAGGGACAGATACGATTCTAACTTTAAGTCCTTGACTTTCCAATAAAGGAGCGGCATCCGCAAGGGTAGAAACTTCAGATCCATTGGCCACCAGGATGATATCAGGTTGTGCACTTCCTTCTTGAATGAGATAGGCACCTTTATAAGCATTCATAGCATGAAGTAATCGGGAAAGGCCTTCCATAGCAGGCACATCCTTGATGTTTTGTCTTGACAGGATCAACCCGGATGGACGATCAGTCGTCTCCAATGCTTTTTTCCACGCCGCAACAGTCTCTGCACTATCGGCCGGTCGAAGTGCCAGAAATGAAGATCTACCGGAGTGATTATTTAATTTTTCCAGCAACCGAAGTTGTGCTTCTTGTTCTATAGGTTGATGTGTAGGTCCATCTTCACCGACACGAAATGCATCATGTGTCCATAAGAATTTGACAGGTTGTTCCATTAATGAAGCAATTCTGAGGACAGGTTTCATATAGTCAGAGAATGCAAAGAAAGTAGCGCAGACAGGGATAACGCCACCGTGCAATGCCATACCTGTTGACAAAGCTGCCATCGTCAATTCTGAGACGCCTGCCTGTAAAAATGCACCGGAGAAATCACCTTTTGTAAAAGCAGTTGTTTTTTTGAGAAAGCCGTCTGTCTTATCACTATTGGATAGATCTGCTGATGCCACAATCATATTTCCGACATGATCGGCAAGAAATCCCAACACCTTAGCAGAGGCATTTCTGGTAGCATCATTTTCCCCCAATTTGATGTCTTGCCAATTTAATATTGGTAATTCACCAGAGAGGAAGGCATCAAGTTTTTTGGAGAGGGCAGGATTATCTGATCGCCATTTGCTGATAGCACCTCGTTGTTCTTTTACCGACGCCCGTTTTTGCTCTAGGACTTCTTTGTAGTGACTTGCTGCTTCGGGAAATATTTGAAATGGTTCTTCAGCATTGCCACCAAGCGCTTCGATGGTCTTACCAAATGAAGCATTTGATTTGCCAAGAGGTTTGCCATGCGTCTCCACTTCGCCTTCATATGGCGTACCATCCTCTTTTACGGCTCCTTTTCCCATTATGGTTTGGCCAATAATTAAGGAAGGCTTGTCGGTGACACTGCGAGCCTCATCAAGTGCCTTTCGGATTTGATCTTCATCATTGCCATTGATCTTGATCACATGCCAATGCCAGCTCTCATATTTCTTAGCAGTATCTTCTGATGTCACCTCTCCAACAGTCGTGGACAATTGAACATCATTGGCGTCGTAAAACATGATCAAATTACCTAATCCGAGAAACCCTGCAATTCTGCCAACACCTTGGGAAATCTCTTCCTGGACGCCACCGTCAGAAATATAGGTGTAGGTATAATGACTCATCCAATCTCCAAATCGATGGGTTAAAAACCGCTCAGCGATTGCAGCACCTGCAGCAAAAGCATGTCCAAGCCCTAATGGGCCAGAAGTATTTTCAATACCACGCTCGATATCTAATTCGGGATGCCCGGGTGTGCAGCTTTTCCATTGGCGGAAATTTTTAATATCCTCCAATGACATGGCACCGCAAAGCGTAAGCTCTGAATATAGCATCGCTGACATATGACCCGGGTCGAGAAAAAATCGGTCTCGGAATGGCCAAGCCATATCATCCGGATCAAAATTCAGATATTCTGAAAAAAGTATGTTTATATAATCAGCGCCACCCATGGGGCCGCCCGGATGCCCGGAACTGGCTCTTTCTACCATGGCTGCTGAAAGCATCCTTATATTATCTGCGCAAAGTGTAGCTATTGATCGAGCCATTGACTGTTATAATTTGAATGAGG
>JAJCYJ010000998.1 GCA_029262975.1 Saprospiraceae bacterium | reverse complement strand
TCTATTAAATCATTTTCAGAGCAATCAACTTTTTTTCAATCTTCCTACCCAAGGAAAGGTGAAGGTTTTTGCACCTAATCCATTTGAAGACGGATCAAGTATCGCTCATCTTGATGAGGCGACTTATAGTGGTGGACCGAGTGCATTAATGACACCACGGAGCAGTAGGGGTGAAGTCGAAAGAAGTGGTGGTTTTGCGACTGAAATGATGTATGATATGGGTTGGGTCTATACCCATCTAAACCACGAACCAGAAGATCTGGCAATAGAAAACCCGGTCGATCAAGATTATATTGTCACGCTTAATATTCAATCTGACAATGGAATCATGGAAGACAGTTTGAAATTACATTACTCGACTGATGAGTTTGCGACAGAAGATATCGTGCTGTCATTTACAAAAATCGATGTAGACAGTTACGAAGCTATTATTCCCGCTCCTGGCAAAATACAAATAGTCGACTATTATATTGAAATAAAAGATCTAAGAGATAGGCGTTTTTCAAATCCTGGCGTCAACTTCAATGGAAGACAATTTACCAATCAATATGCATTTGGTCCGGATACGCTCAATCCGATATTAACTCATATTCCTTTAGCCTCTATAAAAGCTCTTGACAAAGAAGCTAATATTTTTGCCAATGCAAGTGACGAGTTTGCTGGAATTGATACAATTTTTATCGAATGGCAATTAAATGGTGAAGCACAAAAAGATGTCCCAATGAGATTGGACACTGCAGATCAATTTGAAGATGATAGATATATCGGCTCCATACCACTTCCTTCTGGCCTAACAGAAAATGATGTTCTTGAATATCGTATTATTACTATTGATAAGTCTTCACTTAAGAACAGCACTACAAGTCCTCAAGAAGGATTCAACAGAATTGAAATTGTACCTGTAAGCACGTCAATCAATTTGTATAACAACAATTTTAATAGTGTAACGGATGACTTCGAAGGGGAAGGGTTTTCTATAAGTCAGCCGTCAGCATTTCCCGACCCTGCTATACATTCACTTCATCCCTATCCAAGTGCCGGCGAAAACAGGACACTAAATTTTATTTATGAGCTCAAATCACCGGTTGTCCTGGCAGCCAGAGGACAGGCGACTATGACTTATGATGAAGTAGTCCTAGTAGAACCGGGAGATATGGGTACTGTTTTTGGCATTACAGAATTCTGGGATTACTGTATCGTCGAAGGTAAAAAATTAGGCACCTCTTTTTGGCGACCATTTTTAGATGGTTACGACAGCGGTGCTCATGATGATTGGCGAAACGCATATAACAATAGTATTCCAAACAATGGTCAGGATGCCTCACGAACAGGAGATCCAAGTTTACTTAAACCGCGAACCATTGATCTATTAGAATCAGGCACCTTTAATACCGGGGATACAGTAGCCGTAAGATTCAGATTATTCTCTGATCCATTTGCAAGAGGATGGGGTTGGGCTATCGATAATTTACGTATCCAGGACTCGAGTGTGCCAGTGGAGGATTTCATACTTGAACAAAATTTTACGCTGTTACCAAATCCTGCACAGCAAGAAGTAACTGTCGCTTTAGATCTTGAATCGAGATCTGACCAAATTACAATTTCACTTATTGATATAGTAGGTCGCAGAATTATGGTTGATGATATTTACAAACCTAATCATCAGATTCGAAAGCGATATAACTTGCAGGGTCTCCCAGATGGAATATACTTTGTAAATGTTACATTTGATCATAAAGAAACTATTTCAAAAAAATTAGTGATAGCTAATTAAAGTAATGTCAGAGAAGGCAAATGAAGCCTTGCTAATGAATCAATCTGAAAGAATAAGAAGTTTGTTCATTCTTCTTGCCGTAATTATTGGTAGTATCTTGATTGCCAATCTTCTATCCGGTGGCTTATGGTCCATTTATGGTATTGATATTACTGAGATCCTCGAAGGTGCTTCTCTCGATAAAAATGAACGTATCGTATTTCGACTGGGATTGATGATTAATCATTTTGGTACATTTTTACTTCCAGCTATCATCTACTGTCTTCTGTTTTTAAAAGATGACACATTTTCATTTTTGAAATTAGATCAAAAGGTAGAGCTAAAAAGTCTTGTCCTTTGGGGTATACTGATCCTATTCAGTTATCCATTAATTGCGCAACTAACTCAATGGAATCTAGCGATTCCGCTACCGGATTGGATGGCCTCTTCACAAACACATGCCTTTGCACTTTTAGAACAAACACTAAAAATGGAAAGTGTTTTAGAACTATTTATTTCAATTTTATTGGTAGGCGTGTTAGCAGCTCTTGGAGAAGAGTTAATTTTTAGAGGAATTGTTCAAAATCAACTCCTTAGAGTTTATAACAATCCACACATAGCGATCATTCTTTCCGCTATCATTTTTGGTGGATTTCATATGCAGTTTGAGCGAATCATACCATTAAGTCTACTCGGTCTTTTTTTAGGATATAGCTATTATTATTCAAAGTCCTTACTAGTTCCAATAATTTTACATTTTATAAATAACACCTTTCAGATATTAAGTATTTATTTTGTCACGAGGGCAGGAGAAATGCCAGCCATAGATGAAGTTCCACAACTTCCCTGGAGTCTAGTTCTATCTTCCTTTTTTATAACTATACTGCTTTTTATGTGGGCGGTAAGAATGTCCAAAGAAGTCGATGAATCAAGATCTTAAGTCACGTATTCCTATCGCCATAATTTACGTTTTGGCTATAACCACATGTACATTATTAGGGTCAGTGAGCACGACCATTCTTTTGTTTATATTCTTTGGTCTTTGTTTGTCAGAGTTTGTCCAAGCATTACATGAGAGTCAATCTTCAATGGTAACATATATTTATGGTCTTTCATTTTTGATATTATTAATAAGCATTTCTCCAATAATTCAATACTTAAATATTGTTCTTCTAACATGGATTTGCTGCATTGTGTTTGTAATTAATATTGGATTTTTATTGTCACAAAAAAAATCGATGCTCACCTGGAAACCGACCATTTTAATCGTGTTCTTATATCTGATACTTCCTTTTATAATTAGTATAAGAATGAGTTTGAGTATTGAATTTTTTACTCATATACTACTTGGCACTTTTATTATTGTTTGGCTAAATGATGCAGGAGCTTATTTTATCGGTCGGGCATTTGGGAAAACAAAACTCTTCCCTTCAATTTCTCCAAGTAAAACATGGGAAGGGTTGTTAGGCGGCGGGATTGTCGGAATTCTAATTTCTATTCCGCTATATTTTTTATTTGATAGCCTGGGTATCAAGTCATGGATAATACTTTCTATTATTATTTGGATTACTGGTGCGTACGGGGACCTGGTTGAATCTTCCTGGAAACGACAATGTGGACTTAAAGACAGTGGCACTTTATTGAAAGGGCATGGTGGTTTTTTAGACAGGCTTGACAGTTTCATTTATGCCATTCCATTTGTCTCACTGTATATTTTGTATTTTAATTAAAAAATAGCTGATGACTATCCACCGAGAGGGCAAAGCCACAATAATTATATCACTCATATTTTTACTAATTCTAAATGGAGTTATTTGGCGTTATTGTGGTCCATCCACATTGACGTATGTCATCTTTGGCGTTTCTGTTATTTTCATGGCGCTTGTATTACAATTTTTCAGGCAGCCTGGCAGAGTCGTCAGTGAAATTGATACCAATAAAATTCTTGCTCCGGCTGATGGAAAGGTGGTGGTAATAGAAGATGTTATAGAATCAGAATATTTTAATGATGAAAGATTAATGATTTCAATTTTCATGTCACCGATAAATGTACATAGCAATCATCATCCTGTCTCTGGAATAATTGAGTATTCTAAATA
>JAJCYJ010000997.1 GCA_029262975.1 Saprospiraceae bacterium | reverse complement strand
TCTGTAGGATCTTATGAAATTGACAAACACCTTGACATACCTAGAACAGCAGCTTTGGCTATTGTAGCCAATACTGTATTTAATCATGATGATACTTATATGAGAAGATAAAAGAATGAAATATGGGGCATTGTGGTCAATTTGAAAATAATTATTCTAGACGGGACTTTTTAAGAAAAACCTCTCTGGGTCTTGGAGCTTTGAGTCTTGCATCTTTGTTGGACCCTGGTTTGTTGGCAACTAATCAGATGTCTGGTACAGGCATGATTGGTCCTCATTTTGCCCCGAAAGCTAAAAGGATGATCTATCTTTTTCAGAGCGGGGGCCCAGCTCAACACGATCTGTTCGATTATAAGCCATTACTTAACAAGATGAATGGTCAGGAGATACCTGAAAGCATCGTAAATGGACAAAGATTTACCGGTATGACAGCGGGGCAGGCGTCATTTCCATTAGCGGGATCTCATTTCTCATTTAAAAAATATGGACAAAGTGGTGCGCTGTTCAGTGAGTTGATGCCCCATACGTCAAGGGTGGCAGATGACCTTGCTTTTATCAAATCTATGCATACAGATGCCATTAATCATGATCCTGCAGCTACTTTGATATTAACAGGATCTCAACTATCAGGCAGACCCTCTCTGGGTGCCTGGCTGAGCTATGGTCTTGGAAGTGAGAACCGCAACTTACCGGATTTTGTAGTATTAGTGACGAAAGACAAATATGGCCAACCGTTGTATTCACGGCTATGGGGGAATGGTTTCTTGCCTTCTCATCATCAGGGAGTTCAATTCCGAGCAGGGAAAAATCCGGTGTTGTTCCTTAATAATCCCCCTGGTGTGACAGACTCAAATCGTGCAAGTCAACTACAATATCTTAATAAGTTAGAACAGATTAATCTTAAGGAAACGGGTGATCCTGAAATCGAAGCACGAATGGCCCAATATGAAATGGCGTTCAGAATGCAGACTTCTGTTCCGGAAATCATGAGCGTAGAGAAAGAACCCGAATATATTTATGATATGTATGGTCCGGATGCTAAAATACCCGGGACATATGCTGCTAATGCACTCTTAGCAAGGAGACTTGTAGAAAAAGGTGTTAGAAGCGTACAATTGTATCATCAAGGATGGGACCAGCATGGAAATCTGCCAGCTGCGATAACCACACAATGCAAAGAAACTGATCAGCCTACTGCTGCATTGATTACTGATTTAAAACAAAGAGGACTTCTCGAAGATACACTGGTTGTATGGGGAGGAGAATTTGGTCGAACCAGCTATACACAAGGACAACTTAGTGCTACTAATTACGGAAGAGATCACCATCCAAAGTGTTTTACCATTTTTATGGCAGGAGCAGGAATAAAAGCCGGAATCACCTATGGAAAGACGGATGATTTTGGCTATAATATTATTGAAAACCCAGTGCATATTCATGATTTACAGGCGACTATACTGCATTTGATGGGATTTGATCACAAACAACTCTCCTACAAACATCAAGGCCGAAGATATCGATTGACAGATCAATTCGGAACTGTTGTAAAAGATATTTTAAGTTAGATTATGCAACATTTGATAGGGCACTTACATCCGCTTGTAGTTCATTTGCCGATAGGATTTATAATCCTGGCTATAATAACAGACTGGTATGGTCGTAATAACACTCAGGAGCGTTTTGGTAACTTGTCGGTTTTCTTATGGTTACTCGTCGCATTGTCGTCAATTAGCGCTGTCATTACTGGGCTAGTACTTATTGATTCAGGGCACTATGAAGGCTTAAATGTTTTTATCCATAGATGGACTGCCATAGGTATAGCAGTAATTAGTTCGTTAATATTTTTGTGTAAATGGAAGAGTATCAATTATTTCAAACACCAGGAAATATCGATGAAATTCTTATGCGTGGTCTTATTAATAATTGCAGGACATAATGGTGGAGAAATAACTCATGGATCTGGATATTTGTCCCTTGTTCCACAAAAAGCTCAACCTATACAATGGAATATTGCACATTCTATTGATAGCATACAATTGTATAAAGATATTCTCCAACCAGTTTTTGAAAGTAAGTGCATCCGATGTCATGAAGAAGGAGATGAACGCGGCAGGTTGAATTTGCAGTCGCAGGAAGGTATGTTAAGTGATGTCTTTGGAGATCCGGGTATAATGCCGGGAGATTTAAGTAAGAGCGAAATTTTTAAACGAGTCACGCTGAGTCAGGGGCATGAAAAATTTATGCCTCCGAGTGGACCTGCATTAACATATGCTGAAATCAGAGTATTGGAATTTTGGATAAGCGAGGGTGCATCATTTACAGGCCTACTTGGAAATCAGGAACAGATCCCGAAGGATATAAAAAATATACTTACGATAAACTATGATCTGGACTTCGAAGAAAAATCCTTCTATGATCGATTAACTGTGGACCATGCAAGTGAAGAAGATATTCGTACACTTCAATTATCAGATTATAATGTAAAAAGTATTGCTGCTGATCATGCGTTATTGGACGTTAATAAGACAGGGCTGGGAGATAAGATTTCTAAAAATCAGATGGAGCAACTACTGCGTATAAAAAATCAGATTACGTGGCTGGATTTATCACAGACAGATGTGACAGATGAAATAGGGGAGATACTGTTGCAAATGCCTAATCTTACGAAACTAAAATTACAAAATACTGACGTAGGAGATGAAGTCGCAAGAAATCTGATCAATCATAAGCAATTAAAAACCATAAATCTTTATGATACTAAATTGTCAGATGCTGGTCTACTTGATCTTGGTAAAATAACTTCCTTGCGTTCTCTTTATATTTGGCAGACAAATGTTACAAATGCAGCTGTCGAAGAATTAAAATCTTCTCGCCCTGATCTAAAGATTGTAGGAAATCTTAGTACAACGGAATCTGTTGAATAACAAGGTGATTAAATTGTTGTAATTATTCAAAATAAATAATTAAAAAATGAAGCTTTTTTCTGTTCTTATTCTATTCATGTTATGTTCATGTTCGGTGTTCTCACAGGATTCTAATGATTCGGCGTCTGAAGAAGGCAATTCCTTGCCATATTATGAAATTCCAGACTACCCGGAATCTTATACTGCCGAGTCTGTTGCAGCTCGTATGATTGACGGACTTGGGTTCAGATACTATTGGGCAACGGAGGGACTTCGCTCTGAAGATTTGGCATTCAAACCAAATGAGGATGCCCGTACCACAGATCAAACTATCGACCACCTTTTTGGTCTGACCAATGTTATCGTAAACTCAGTAAAGCAAATACCCAACTCAGGAGGAGAAAGACCCGAGATGACCTTTGATGAAAAAAGAAAGGCAACATTGGAAAATATAAAAACAGCGAGCGAGCTACTTAAATCCGGAGATGTAAAACTTGAAGACTGCAAAATTGTTTTTACAAGTCCGAATCGCAATTCTGAATACCCATTTTGGAATAATATCAATGGACCTATTGCGGATGCTATATGGCATTGCGGCCAGGTAGTTTCGTTTAGAAGGTCTTCAGGAAATCCTTTTAATTCAAAAGCTAGCGTTTTTACTGGAAAACTGAGACAATAATTTTTGTCTTACCAGTCGTTTATAAAAAATTACACCGCACTTTTATATAAGTTATCATATAACCGTGGCTGTCACTATTGGCTATAATATTCAGACACCTCGGATGTCAGTGAAAAACTAATAGGGCATTTCTGATTTTTTATAATTTTCTCATTTCTGCTACAATCATTTTTGTATTCAGCGAACTGATTCTCATCGTGCTTAATAACTGTAGGTGTTTAGGCCAAGATTAATTTTTGAATTATTACTTAAACGTTGTGTAAAGTGCTTTAAGTAAGACAAAGATCTTAGAATTTTTCTATATTCAATCTTGATTTAGACAATATTCATTTTAATTGAATTCAGCTATTGATCGATCAGAAGAGTAATGTCATTTCTGTAAACTCTGCTCAACTTTATATATGGAACATGTAATATTTAATCATGATGCGGCTATCGATGAATTCATGGCAGCCGTCCTGCTCACTACCCTTGAAAATGTAAAGACGGAAGGTTTTGTTATTACAAACGCTGATTGCATAGATGGTCCGGCAATGCAGGCAAACTGGATCATTCAATCTTATATTAATCGAACTGATATTCCGCTTACACTGAGTAGGGCACGAGGATGGAATCCATTTCCATGGCAGTATCGAGGAGATTGTATTAAAGAATTGTCCCTGGCGATATTTGATTCATACGCCCCACACAAAACATGGCCGCCCTACCCGGATGGTGACAAATGGTTGAGACGGACATTACAGGATGCTGACGATCAATCTATCACCATGCTCGTCAATTGTCCTCTTACTACCTTAGTCAATGTTCTGTCTGCTCGAAATGGCAGCGGACTGATGAAAAAAATAAAGCGATTAATTTGGATGGGAGGCGCTATAGACGTGCCTGGCAATCTTGATCCGGCAACACTTCCTCCTGGTATAGCGA
>JAJCYJ010000996.1 GCA_029262975.1 Saprospiraceae bacterium | reverse complement strand
TTAGAAGTTTTTGTATGCTTTTCTTTTATGGTGCGGGCGTGGAAAGCCGCATGACGGGGGTCGAAGGGTGAACGAAATGAAGTCTTGTAAAGACCTAAGACGAAAGTCTTAGATGAAGAGAATGGCTATAGCCAGTGTTGTTAGCCATGAAATGAAGTCTTGTAAAGACCTAAGACGAAAGTCTTAGATGAAGAGAATGGCTATAGCCAGTGTTGTTAGCCATGAAATGAAGTCGTGTAAAGACATAGGCGACTACCACTTTTTTACCAACATATATTTAGAAAATGTATGGTAGGTAGAGATTTAGTAAATAAATATTTGTTATAAAAAATATTAAATATTACGTGTTAACTACCCACAGGACGTTCAACAGATTTTATAACTTCCAATTTATCTCCTTTTCTAATTTGACCATTTTCAATTGGGACTGCGCGCACACCGAGGACAACTCCTCCGTTGGGTCCTTTTCTATATTTAGCAAGCGTGCGAAGCGGCTCCATCATATGATGTTTTAATTTTGTAATTGGATCTATGGTTGTCAGGACGCATCGCTCACATTGATGAATTACTCTTAGCTTGACGGAACCGATCTTTATAATTTCCCACGAATCTTCTTCAAACGGAGCACAATCATCAATGACAATATTTGCTCGAAATCTGTCAACTTTTATTTTTTCATTAAGTCGTGTATTCAAATCAGCGACAGACGGATTTGAAATCAGCAATAGGGGAGATTGGTCACTAAAGCTTACGACATCATTTTCTTGTCCTCCGTGTTTGGCTAACACGGGTCTCTTTTTTGTTGCATCGAAAATCATCAATTGACATAGTGTATCCAAATAATTAGAAAACCAAATGTCAAGCTGAGCGCTCACTCGTTGTGCATAACCTGAATAGCTGTGAATATGTACTGCAGTAGATGCACTTGAAGATTGTAAACTACACTGACCAATCACCTCATCTTTCAATTTGAAGGTAACCCCGGAAGCATTAATGTCACAACTTATATCCAGTATTTGAGGATATTCTCTGGCTGTCAATATTTTAAGATCCTGATCAAAAAGTCCAAAGATTCGATCAAATTCCAGGCCCAGATCGGTTAATGTACTTTGATCAACAGAAATAGGTTTTGATGATTTTAGAGGGTATATAATTAAATCACTTACATACATGCTTGCTTCATTTTTCGTGAAAGTACGTTGCTACTCATTTCGTATAGTTATAATCGGCAAATTAAATAATTCGGTTAGTATTCTTGTAGCTGATTCTTTCATTTCACATCTTTTCTGCTATAAACTTTCTTAATTATAAAGCCAAGGTGCCATTCTCTTAATATTGTATTCGCCAGCCAGCATTGTTTTTTGACTGAGGATCCGGAATCCTACCTGATAAAATACCTTTGTCCTTTTTTGCTTGACCCAAAAAAGAACGAAACCTGCCTGCCCTTGCGGGCACCGCAGGCAGGAAAAGGCACTTTCCGTAATGTTTCTCTTCCTTCGTCAGACCTCATGTAAAACACTAAAATCGGTCCAAGGTTTCTCGATTTTTTAACGTGTCTCACATGTTGAAACGTACGGAAAGAAGGGAACAGAGATACTATTAACTATTTTTGTTCCTTAAATTTTATATTTGGTAGATTCCTTTCCAAACTAAGATTTAGCATATGAATATGGAAAAACTCACTACAAAAAGCAAATAACCAAAGAATATTAAAACCGGAATCAATTTTCTAAATTTAGTCCAAACCGCCTCATCCAACATATGGACTCTTCATTTGATAACTATGTCATCATTCACCTGTAGGGTGGAATTATTCAGTCATCATGAATCTTAACATGAGTGAGCGATTTACATAGTAATCAATACCCACAGGGGTATTGAAGCGAGTGAACCATTCATGGGTGTTTAGCTTTCATGACCTCTCTGCTGGAGAGCAAAACATAGAATAGACAATTGTGCAACTGTTCCTTTTAACCCTCCAATTATCAATAATTTATGTCAAAATCAATCGGTGTGTCATTTCGGGATACTTAAAGTTGACCATTATACGATGCACTTTTTTAAACCTAAAACACCTACTTTGCCTGACTAATCAGATCTCTATGAAAAAACAACTTCTTCTATTCATTTTTTGGTGTTTCGCATCACTCTCTTACGGACAATTCGACCCGGCAAGTATATTGGAAGCACCATATTCTTCAAATTTAACGAAGTCAGCAGATGGAAATGTCATCGCATGGGTTACGGATACAAAGGGGATTCGTACGGTTCATTCATATAATCTATCCCTCGACACTTTATTAACCCACTTCTCTAGCCAGGTTGATAATGGACAAATCGTTAGCGGCTTGCACATGGACGATGCAGGATCGTGGTTGTATTTTCACTCTGGTAGCGGCAGTAATCGCAATGGCGAAGCAGCCAATCCATATGGAACTTCCAATTATCCGGAACGGCTGTTGTTAAGGGTGCATATTGGCACTAATAAATTAGATACTGTAGGGGCGCACGGCAACTATGTCATCGATCCTAAAGGTGATTATCTGTTGTTGTTGAAGGGTAACCGGCTCACGAAATGGGACGTAGCAACAAAGAAAACAGAAGAGTTGATCAGGATGAGGGGTGTTTTTAGTGGCGTCAAAATTGCACCCGATGGAGGCTCAATTATTTTTGAGAGTAATAGGGGTGATCATAGTTTTATAGGACATTACAGATATGGTGATGAACGTATTAACTGGCTTTCTCCAGGCGTGGATCTTGATAGTGAGCCACAGTTCTCACCTGATGGGCAGAAGGTCGCCTTTCTTCGAATACCTGGTCATAAAAAAGAGTATCTAAACGATATTACATCCGGCACGCATTTTCAAATTATGGTACATGATCTGTCTGATGCTTCTTTGGATACTATTTGGATGTCGCCAAATGATGCGGGAGGCTTCGCACAATATTATCACGATGAACCACTAAGATGGACAAAAAGTGGATCGATTGTTTTTTATAGTGAGCACGAAGGATTTATGAAAATCTATGCGATAACTGAAGATGGATCAGGTATTCAAAGTGTTATCAGTGGAGCTTGTGAAGTGGAGCATAGCGATATCAGTACCGATGGAACGCAAGTAATATTTTCATCTAATTGTGCAGACATTAATCGCAGAGATATCGCTCAATTTGATCTTGTCACAGGTGCATTAACAGCCCTGACGTCTTCAAATGATATCGAAACAAACCCATTGTCCTTGAAGGATCACAAGCTCGCCTACCTGAAGGGAGGGCATCGGACTCCGACAGCAGTGTTTGTGAATGACGGTGAAGAAAAGCAACTTTCATTCAAGCCGAATATGGCATTTCCATCGGATAAATTAATTGAACCTAAAGGGGTTGTATTTACTGCAGCCGATGGCACGAAGATCCATGGGCAACTATTTGATGATGGTTCTGAGGCGCAAAAGCCTGCTTTGATATTTATGCATGGTGGCCCCATTAGACAGATGCTTCTTGGTTATCACTACAGTTCCTATTATGCCAATGCCTATGCCTTTAATCAGTATATGGCGAGCAGGGGTTATGTGGTTTTGAGCGTCAATTTCCGATCCGGTACAGGGTATGGGCGAGACTTTAGAAGGGCTGCTAATCAAGGGCCACGAGGAGCTTCAGAATACCAGGATATAGTGGCTGGCGCCAATTTTCTAAAAACACTTAATACTGTTGATCCCGTTAGGATAGGATTATGGGGCGGGAGTTATGGCGGATTTCTTACGGCGATGGGATTAGCTCGAAATTCAGATATATTCAAAGCAGGGGTCGATCTGCATGGTGTCCATGACTGGGCGTGGAGGGCGAAAGATTTTTCTGAAGGAGGATTTTGGGGTATAGATGAAAAGTT
>JAJCYJ010000995.1 GCA_029262975.1 Saprospiraceae bacterium | reverse complement strand
ATATACTGCGGCAAATGCAAAGACCATCGAATGCGTTGATACAATTCTGGTTTAGCATATTTCAAATAATACAATTGCAATCCCGAATTAAGCATTTCCAATGGAGGGGAAGCAGTTTCTTTGGCCAGTTTCATTTCTGCTCCATACGTGTCATAAAATTGTTTTAATATCTGCTTAGGATAAGGTTTGAGATAATTGTATAACGGAGTGACCGTTTTGCCCTCACCGTCTATATGAACAAAACTGGCCCCATAGGCTGAAAAATTAACCGCTTTTATTTTGTATTCTTTAAGTTGTATTACTTTTTTAAATGTTTCTCCGACCCATCCTTCGATAGCTATTAAGTCGTCACAAGGATCGCCATCTTCATCCGTTATTTCATCAATTCGACAATACTCCTTATATACCTCCTGGTAGTTTTTATCAAATAGGAAAAACTTTTTATTTGTTTTTCCAATATCAAAAATGGCGGTCACTTTCATTGGGTTTAATACGTTTAGTGGGTTTAATGAGTTTAAGACGTTTAGGGAGTTTAAGGGGTTTAGTGTGTTTTATTTAAATGTGCTTGAGTGCTTATGTTCCTATGTTCCTATGTTCCTATAATGGTGCTAATTTGAGAAGCTTATATGCTCCTATATTAATTGATAATTGATAATTGATAATTGATAATTAATAATTAAGGAATGTTGTTTGTTGAAAGCCGTTCATAACCCTGTAGCTATAGTTTCTAATCCTCTCCTTTCTATCAACTTTTTTCTTATTTTTTCTTTTCTATAAAAGGCAATTGGGTCGAGCGCACCTCCCGAATGTCTCGTTGCCTCTCGTATCAAAGGACGCAGATCTGTTCGATACGCATCTTGTAATATAACCTGAGCCTGTGTGACATCATTTGCCACCCGGGCAGCACCCAATACTTTATGATTGACGATTAGCGCTTGAGCATAAGCTAGCTGGATTGCTTCCAGACTTTGCATCAAATCTTCCAATGGATCTTTCAAATTGTGGCTCGCATCAATCATCCATGCTAAAGGTGGATTAATAGAGTCATTATGAGACAGACCATAAACCAATTCGTTAAAAATTAGAAATAGCTGATATGGTTTAATAGCTCCTACGGTCAAATCATCATCTCCAAATTTGCTGTCATTAAAATGAAACCCGCCCAACTTACCTCGCCATAATAAAGTAGCAACGATTTGTTCAATATTGGTATTCGGTAAATGATGTCCGAGGTCCACAAGACAATAAGCATTTTTACCACATTCGTTGGCCAACAGATGTGACGTACCCCAATCTTGAATGACCATACTGTAAAAGTTGGGTTCGTATGGTTTGTATTCGATATACATTTTCCAATCATCGGGCATATATGCATAGATAGCTTTCAAACTATCTAAAGTATAAGTGAGGGCATCCCTGAAATTGAGTTGACCGGGGAAGGAAGAACCGTCTGCCAACCATACTGTCAAGCTTTTGGAGCCAAGAGCTATGCCTGTGTCGATTACCTCTTTATTGTGCTGAATTGCCTGGGCACGTACTGCAGCATCAGTATGACATAGCGAACCAAATTTATAACTGTGTTCCTGATCAGTCTGATCTTGAAATGTATTGGAATTGACGGCATCAAAAACCAGATTGTGATCAGCTGCCAGGGATTTGATAGCTTCTGGATTTTGTGGTATGTCCCAGGGGATGTGTAAAGAAATGGCGCCTGCAGATCGAGTCAAAGTGTGAATGATACCAACATCCATGATCTTTTCTTCTAAGGATGCCGGCTCTCCCCCTATCGAGAAACGACCAAAACGAGTGCCCCCGGCACCTAATGCCCAACTTGGAATAGCCACCTGGAAATTCTGAATTTGTTGAATAATCGATGCTACATCAATGCTCTTATTCGATAGCTGTTGTGCTACAAATTCAAATTGATCTTTATGTTCGTCCTTGTAAGATTGATTGAAAGTTTCAATTTGTTCGGTTGTGATTATCATATGAGTAATTTAGAATAGTAGTGTGTTTTATCTTTCAGCGGTAAAATATTTACGGTCTGCACATGACCAATAATGAAAAATTTTAGCAATATTTTGTTCAAAAATAATCCCATATCTGATCCCAGCCTTTTTACAATCCAATGAAAAAATGAACACCTTTAATTTGGTCTTTTCAATAATTTATCATAAAATAGAAATTGCAAAATGAATAAATATTAAATCCAAACACATCTCTATACACTCGCTGTGAAAGAATGATTAATTCTACTAATTTGCATTACGTCTAAAAGATGAACGGCTTGAAATTTCATTGGTTCCCTTTTTGGGTCAGGGCGGAACATTGAAATTTCAAAAACTATGTTTGTTGTGTCTAAACTTTAAACTGTCATTTTTTATAATCATTATTATAGTACTAAGAAAAGTTTATCTCACAAATGCCGCTGCCATACCTCCATCAACATTAATGGAATTACCTGTACACTTATCTAAAATGGCAACCAATGAAAAAACTGCATTTGCAATATCTTCCGGTAGAATTATTTCATTCAATAAATTGCGTTTAGCATAATGCGCCGGTAAGTCATCTACTTTAATGCCATGCGCCTTTGCGCGGCCTTCTGCCCATTTTCCTTCCCAGATTTTACTGCCGACAATTACGCCATCTGGGTTAACAGTATTCACGCGTATACGATCTTTGCCCAATTCGGCGGCCAACAATCTTGTCATATGTTGTTGGGCGGCTTTAGCAGTTCCATAACCTATATTGTTAGGACCTGAAACAAGCCCATTCTTAGAGGCAATGTTTATGATGTTACCTCCCAAGCCCTGGGCTTTCATGATTTCGACACCTTTTTGAGCCATTAAAAATTGGCCTTTTACTAATACATCTTGAAGTAGATCCCAGTCTTTCAACGTATGATCCTTTAAGGGTTTTGAAATGGCCAAACCGGCAGAGTGCACGATGATGTCCACTCCTCCAAATTCAAGACATGCCATTTGGTAAGCCTTTTCGACATCTTTTGGCTTGGTTACATCGCATATTGTATACGCAGCAACATCTTCTGCATACGTAGCATGAGCTTCTTCTAATCGTTCTGAGGATACATCCGTAAGAAAAACATTAGCACCTTCAGCAGCTAACTTGTCTGCAATTGCTTTTCCAATTCCACCTCCCGCCCCGGTTATAATGGCTACTTTACGAGACAGTGGTTTTTCCTTTGGTTGTCGTTTTAATTTGTCTTCTTCTAATAACCAGTACTCGATATCAAAGGCTTCCTGACGGGGTAAAGACGTGTATTTTGAAATGGCCTCTGCACCTCTCATCACATTGATGGCATTTATATAAAACTCTGCTGCAACCCTGGCCGTCTGTTTGTTTTTTGCAAAAGTGAACATGCCTATTCCAGGATATAGTATGACCACCGGATTAGGATCAC
>JAJCYJ010000994.1 GCA_029262975.1 Saprospiraceae bacterium | reverse complement strand
CTGCGAGTTGTCTTCAATCAAATCCTGATGGAAGCATCATTATCAATGCGCTACTTGCTGATTCATTCAGTATTGACGGCGGACTTATTTATAGTGATCAACCGATATTTACCGGACTGATAGATGGCATGTATTTGATAGTGATAAAGAATACATATGGTTGTATTGAACAAACCCAGGCAATTCTAATGAACGAAGCATTTATGTCTGTCACGACAGAAGATGCCACGGTCAATTGTATAGACCAGCCGACAATAGCTTTGACGGCTGCTGTTACAGTCGGACAAGGGCCATATGTATACGAATGGAGAGATGGTAATAATCAGATCGTTGATCCCGTCATTGGTGTGGAAGCAGGTCAATATTATTTGACTATTACAGATGCCAGAAGTTGCTCGGATGAAGATTCTCTAACGGTAACACTGGAGACAGATCCTTTAACCTGGGTACTACCTGGATTTTTAGATGGACCTGTACGGGTTTGCGCTGAAGAACAAGATGTCTTGTATGTATCAGGCATAGACCCCCTTATTGGGCAGTTTTCATGGACACATACAGATGCAGGTGTTGTACTCAATGTACAAGCAACAGGAGAGGATGTGATGCTTGATTTTCAGACAAATTCAGAAAATGGGTATTTGAAAGCGGAAGTAAGTAATCTATGCAGTACAGTTGAAGATTCAATATTTGTCACAATCAATGATATTGACATTTTGGTTCAGGATGAAGAAACAGATTGTTTTGATAATTATTTCTTGAATTTGGAGGCAACGGCAGTTAATGGCAATGCGCCATATTCTTTCGAATGGAAGGACGAACTGGATCAGACTGTAGATCCACTTTCCGGATTTCATTCAGGAACTTATAAAGTTACATTAACGGATGGTGATCTATGCCAGGTGGAAGAAGAACTTGTGTTCGTTCCATTAGAAGATCCATTGGATGGCGTCACCGGAGATTTGATTTTTGGTGCGAGTTTGGTGTGTGTCGACAGACCTGTAGACTATTTTGCTTCCTATCCTGCCAGTTATGGAGATATTGTATGGAGTGCATCAGATGCCAATGTTATTATTGAACCTTCAGGTGACGGACAAACGGTAACGATGAACTTTAATTCCGAATGGACAGGTTACATTTATGTGTCCTACATTAATGAATGTTCGACGGTTACTGACTCAATGCTGGTCAACCTGGCTGATGATTTTATCTGTGCAAAATATTCTGATTGTCAGACCTTTGTGAATGTTACGGATGCTCAATTAAACGCAGATCTTTATCCATCAGAATTTAAAGCTTCTGAAACGATTCAGATGGGTCCGAGGATTACAGATGATCATGGATTTCCACTTCATCCTTCATACCAGTTTTCAGCGGGATTTGAAATAAATGTTGGTGCTGGATTTGAAATACAACAAGGCACAGAAGTGATTTTAAACATAGAAGATTGCATCTCCGATAATTAGAATTATAAAAATGTTCTCGATGCATGCTCAGCATCAGATTTTAGGTTTCTCTCAAGAAGATCTCGTAAGAGGTCTTCTTGTTTTATTATTATGACCTTAATCTTAATCGTGAAACAACTCCCCCTCCTGGCTGGGCGTAGGTTGCACCTACGACCTTAGAGATAGAATTGTGGTTTTGATATATTGGTTCTGACTATTGAAATTTTAAATTATTTGATTGGTTGCACAGTGCTTCCTTGAGGGGGCGAAGGGGGTGGACTTCTTCAGGGTTGCAGGGTTCTTTGCAAATACTTTCTGTGAACTGAACTGACATCGAGTCAGATTCAGTTAAGAAAGTCAGAATCCTAATTTTCAGAATTTCAAAAATTTCAGAATGCCAAAAGTATACGCTACCTTCCTTTGAGCGTAGGAATAGCCGACGCTCTAATATATCATACTTATAAATACATTATAAAATACAAGTGCTAAAACTTAATAATGTCAATGTTTTATTTCAAGCTGTCTGAATATAATTTGTCACATTACATTGTGTGAGTCTGTAGCAATTCGTAAGTGCGATTTGCTAATAACTTGAGTATTCTAATTTGTATCATTTTAAAGTAATTGAATTCTATATATTGTGGTCAATTCCACCGTTGGGCGTAGGTTGTACCTGCGTCCTCACCGCTGTTCGAATGTCTGTGACTTCGAACTAATATGAAGGCCGATGGAATGAAGTAGATATTTTATATGGGTTTGAAGTTACAAACTTCAAACAGCGTAGTTCTAATTATAGAAATTGTAAATTATTTTATCCATGTCACAGTGCTATCCCCATTTGAATCGGAGAAGGGGGTGGACTAAGTCCAGTAGCACGAAAAAATGATATAATTCTGAATAGGACGTTACCGACTTACTCTTTTGAAATTTGTTTGAGGACTATAAAGGCACCAATCAGGGCAGGTATAAAAATTAGAAAACTCCTGTGCAATAATGTAATTGAGCCTGAATAATCTTCACTTATAAATGGACTGAATAGTGCTACAAGAGATATTTCAGCGATACCACTTCCGCCAGGACTTGGGGCGAAATATAACAACAAATATAACACAGCCATAACGGCAATGATAGACCAGAAATCGGCTTCAATACCAAATGCCAAAACAAATACATAGGCAAGCGCATATTTGTTAAAGTATAAGAGAATGGTCAGTAAAAAACTGTATAACATCAGTTGAGGCTTGGTCTTAAGAAGGCCAATATATTTCTTCTTATAATCAATAAGAGAGGCAACTGTCTTCTGACCAAGCGCAACTATTTTCTCTCCCCATTTGACAGAAAATCTTCTGGTTAATGAGCCTAAAGATGTAATCAAACTACCCAATAGTTTTGGCGAAATCAATCCTACAATAACAACTATTAATATCGTTGTAAAAACGCTGAATCCGAACTTTGTCAAATGCAAAACAAAACCATCCGGAATCTGATCTTGTAAAATATAAATAGACATTGCCCCGGTAAGTGGAAAGAAGATCAATGTTGAAATCCAATTATAAAAACTATTGGAGATATTATCTGGAATACTAACACCACTTCTGTAAAATACATACCACTGAGCAGGACCACCACCACTTTGTGATGGCGTAACTGCGCCCATGAATATATTGGCCAGATTAGCTTTTACACTTATCCATTGGCTTATGCCTGGAACAAATTCTCTGATAAATATGTGATTGCGCAGACCTCCAATGTACAGGTCATTAAAGATAAATATCAATCCCAGGAAAAGATATTTTAATTTGATCTCGGACCATACCTCTATCGTATTGCCTGTATTGGTATAAATGAAGATTCCGACAAGTGTAATTAACGAAATTGAAATAAATATAACTATGCCCTTTTTGATAACTGTGGGATTAAATACCTCCTTGATATTCATCCCGTTTTTATTGGGTGTGCTTTCGGACATAAAATTATTCAGGCTTTCCCAGCCATTCGGTAATTACTTGGTGAATATAAGTTGTACTTACTGGTTTCGAAATAAGATTCTTTTTATTTGTCAAAATGGGTACGTGCATATGTTCCCAATGCAATGATCCATGTGATCCTTTGTGTTCTGGTATTTCCCAGTAATCCCTGAGATCATGACCAATAGCAGCATTTATAATAACATCTCCCGCCCTCTTGCTTTTCATTAATTGATGAATCTGATAGAGAGCATCAGGATATAGGGAATCATAAGTTGCTTTAAAACTTTGGTCCCTGTCCATGGGTGTTTCCAGTGCACCTAATCCCAGGGGATCTGCACCCTCCGGTCTATAAGTTAACAGATCCTGAGGCTCAATTCTAATTACTGCTTCACCATTTTGATTTTGAATCCGATAAGCATGTTCGTTGTCGCGATATACGATAAAATCAATTGCATCTTCCTGGACAAAATCGTCAAGAACTTTTCCATGGTTCTTTTTTAGATCGGCACTAAAGTAGGTTTCTTTT
This sequence comes from Saprospiraceae bacterium, assembly GCA_029262975.1. Taxonomy (GTDB): domain Bacteria; phylum Bacteroidota; class Bacteroidia; order Chitinophagales; family Saprospiraceae; genus JAJRXG01. Next base: position 1,043 of record JAJCYJ010000994.1, on the reverse strand, counting down.
TGATCGAGAAAACTCAAACTTGCAAATGAATTGCCTGAAATGAAAACTGCAAGGTTTGGATTAATTGTCCAGATTTTTGGATACTCTAATACCCGAAATCCTTTCTTGCTGAAATAGTTGCCCAGATCAAGATGATGTGTTGTAGCACTGAGGCCATGGTCTGAAGCCATAATGATCAGCGTATCTTCATATCTTCCTTGTTCTTTTAATCTGTTTATTACTTTTCCCAGACTATTGTCTGCAATTTTATATGATTCTTTAGTGTGGTCGTCTTCGAAATGATAAGTGTGTGAGTCCCAATCGACACTAGGGAATACGGCAAATACAAATTGCGGATTCATCTCGATACTTTCCATTAATCGTTCATGTCCGGCTTTGTCAACCGGATGATGTTCGTGGTAAAAATGTGCTTTGAAATATAAGCCTGTTTTCCCTTTTCTAGTAAGATCATGACCTTCTTTGACCCCTTTGGTGATCATATTATAAATATTGAAGCTTCTATCATATTGTTCAAAGAGAGAAGGCTTCTGAGGATCCATATCGGCATTAAAGTATTTTGCTTCATAACCACAATAGCTTCTCATAGCATTGCGGTCCCACCGATTTTTGGAAAAATAAGTGTCTTTATCAAACCATCGAATGCCGGTTATGTCGTGATCTACGGGATAATAACCGGTCAGAAAAGGCAAATATGCTGGTCCGGTGGTTGAAGGAAAACAGGTTACTCCCTTCGTAAACGAGCCTTTTGAATATAACTCATGTTGGATATTTGGTAGTTGACCCTGTTCGATCAATTTTAACATGACGTCAGGACGAGCTCCATCTATCAGATAGAAGATTACATTTTTCTTGTGAGAAGTGATTGTCATAAAGAAGGCTAAAGGTAGATTTTATCACTTTGATTAAAGAGGTTACCTTCGGATTTTTCATTCTATAATTTGTATTGACATATATGCTTAACTTTGTGCTCTCAAATCACCCCCGGATTCACTTCCTCCTGATAAGTAGTATATATGACATTTGAAGAATTAGGTTTAGAATCA
>JAJCYJ010000993.1 GCA_029262975.1 Saprospiraceae bacterium | reverse complement strand
AGGATGAATATTGGGATTAAGAAATCTTACGTAAGTCGTTCACTGAATGCGGAGATAAATTAATTGGGATTTAATCATAGCGGTTTGCCGCTGGGTTATGTACAAGAAAGGGTATGTTTTTGTCATAACAAGATATTAATTCCAATCGTGATCTTCTCAGACTGGAAAGATTGCTATCTCGTCAGAAGATTGTATTCACGGAGGATTAGGACAATTTCTAATCCAGGGATTATGGGAGGTCAGCACCCCGGTCTGACCTCTTTTTTTATGGGGATAAGTTAAGGATTTCGAGCTTCATTAAGAATAGTGCATAGTGTCCAATTGACTGCGATACATTCTGGTTAAATATAGATTTACTTAGAATATGTGTTATAAAGAATCCTTTTGTTGAATATTATATATAAGAAGTTATTGCGATAATCAATTGATAATGAGGGCTATATAAAATAATTAACTTTTTGAGTTGATATAAATTTGCCTCAATATTTTAGTTATACTGTCCAAAAAGAATGACTAAACGTGGATTACATTTGTCTTATCAACAAAAACATTGAATGTTGATATAAAAAATTACGGAATATAAAAAAACTTCGATTTTTTAAAAATATAGGTACGTTAAAGGAATCTGCCGAGCTTGCTTGGTCAGCGAGGGAAGCAGAATCCTTTTTTATGAAATCTTAAACAATTGAATATGCAATCAATGGCAACAAAAACGAATACGGTAATTGAGCAAATATCTATTTCAGGAGAGCAAAAGGTACAAGACAGTGAATACCAAGGTTCACCTGTATATTTATTTCGTTCATTATTTACCGAAATGAGTCAATTGGGATTGGATCTCACAGTAGAACCATTCGATGATATCGACTATTAAGGGTATGTGATAGTTGAATAATATCAAGCGTCCCAATCGTGATCTTCTCGGACAAGTAAGATTGCTATCTCGTCAGAAGATTGTTTTCACGGAGGATTAGGATAATACCTAGTCCAGGGATTATGGGAGGTCAGCACCCCGGTCTGACCTCTCTTTTTTTTGCCCAATATCTCACTTAGCATTTTAAAGGTTCCCCAATTCATTGGCTTCAACGCATATTCGAAAGACGCGTAGCAACACCATTTACGACTAGCGGATAAAAATGATGCTCTAACCTTAAAACTCTTTCTGCAATTTTATCAAAAGTATCATTTGGATCAAGTTGGCACCGTGTCTGAAAAATAATACTTCCTTTATCATATTGCTCATCAGCGAAATGTATCGTTATACCTGATACTTTATCTCCGTTTTCTTTTACTGCCTTGTGTACATTAGCACCGTACATCCCGGCACCTCCATACTTTGGCAGAATTGCGGGATGAATATTCAATATTCGACGGGGAAAGGCATTAATCAGATATTCAGGGATGAGCCAAAGAAATCCTGCCAATACCAATAAATCAATGTCCTGGTCTTTTAAATATTTGAGTATTGTCTCTGAATGATAAAGCTCATCTCTGTTAAATGTCTTACAGGCGATGCGATTGGCCTTAGCGAAATCAAGGACACCTGCATTAATCCGGTTACTTAATATAGTTTTGACAGTATATCTGGCGTCAGGATTTTTACTCTGCTGGACTAAAGATTGGGCATTGCTCCCTCTGCCTGAAGCAAATATTGCTACGTTTACTTTTTCTATCATTCAGCTAACTTAATAAAAACCACTTCAACGATGTAGTGATCTAAATTTCAAAAAGAAGTAATTTTTTTGTTTATTGACTTCTTCTCCGCTTCAATGCAGGAAAGACTCCACTTGAGTTGTACTATTCAGATATTCCGGATCTTCCTGAAGTGCGCGATGAAGCTGTGCTTTCTCTCTTTGCTCTTCAGAAAATTCGAAGTGCTCGATAATTTCATGAGCCTTATTACTCATTTGGGCTAACCAAATCTCTTTGATTTTATTTTCAATGAAAGACATTCTGGATAAACCATGCAAAACGATTTGATCCCTGATCCAAAATTTTCGATCCTCTCTTTCATATAAAAGATCACTGCCATCTTTATCATAGAGTTCATAGTTGCCAAGGATTTCTACCCATACTACCTTTTTGAAAAAAGTAGAGTCCCTGATTTCAACCTTCTTTTTGTCAAGACAAGCCTTGATTTGATAAGCTCCTGAATAAAACGATAAACTATTTTTATCTATAAAATCAATGTGTGTACGATTGTCAGCTATTTCTTTTAAATCCTGTTCGAGCATCAATTCATAGCTGGGATTGATAGCTATTACGGCATCTTCATAATTGTTATTGGATACTTGTTCGCCGGCAGTAAAAATATCACCTTCTCTTGGAAAATAATTGATATCCAGATCAGTCCATTTGAGTTCATGACTTTTGATATATAAATATCCAATATGAAGTATACCAGCCTGTTCAAGGATAATACCGGAAACTATAAGAAAGGGTAATAAGAAATGTATATTTTTTTTGATCACAGTAGTCCAATGTAGCGAAATATAATGCGTACATCAAACACGTTGATTACATTAAGATTTTATTAGCAGTCAATCAATTACCCGATAAAAATAATTAAGTCAGAATTCCTTGATTACTTTTTCTATAATATCACAACATTCGTGAATCTGTTCTTCAGTGATTACCAAAGGAGGTGCAAATCGTATGATATTACCATGCGTTGGTTTTGCCAATAAGCCATTTTTCGACATCTCTACACAAATATCCCATGCAGTGCTGCTATCTGGGCTGTCGTTGATGACAATCGCATTTAGCAAACCTTTACCTCTTACCAATGAAATGAGTTCATGTTTATCAGCCAGGGTTTGCATTCTATGGCGGAATACTTTGCCAAGCTTTCGTGCATTTTGGGTGAGCCGTTCGTCATGTAATATTTCAAGAGCCGTCATAGCGATAGCACAAGCCATTGGGTTGCCACCAAAGGTACTCCCATGTTGTCCTGGTTTTATGACTTCCATAATATGCTCGTTGGCAAGAACTGCCGATACCGGATATGCCCCGCCTGAAAGCGCTTTGCCTAAAATCAATATATCAGGTCTGGTATAAGTGTCCTGTTGTTCACATTTATTATCGCATGTGCAATCTCCACATACTGCCAATAGGCTCCCTGTCCTGGCCAAGCCAGTCTGTATTTCGTCTGCAATAAACAACACATTGTGCTTCCGGCATAGATCTGCGCAGGCGGGTATGAAGCCATCATCAGGCACAAAGACACCTGCTTCTCCCTGGATGGGTTCTACCAGAAATCCTGCGATATCCGCTCCATCATTTTCAAGAATCTCAGAAAGAGCTGAAACGTCATTGTATGGAATTGAAATAAATCCTGGGGTGTAAGGTCCAAAGTGACCTCTCGCATCAGGATCGCTTGAAAAAGAAATGATAGTTACCGTTCTACCGTGAAAATTATGACCACATACGATAATCTTTGCTGCTCCATTCGGAATGCCTTTTTTCTCATATCCCCATTTTCTGCATATTTTAATAGCTGTTTCGACTGCTTCAGCACCACTATTCATGGGTAGTACCTTGTCAAAACCGAAATATTCTGTGATATACTTTTCATATACACCAAGCTTGTCATTATAGAATGCTCTTGAGGTAAGAGTCAATTCTCCAGCTTGATCCTTGGTCGTTTGTACTATTCTTGGGTGACAATGTCCCTGGTTAACCGCAGAATATGCAGATAAAAAATCGTAGTATTTCTTGCCTTCCAAATCCCAGACAAATACACCTTCGCCCTTGCTGAGCACAACAGGCAGCGGATGGTAATTATGAGCACCATATCGCTCTTCGTAATCTATTAATTTCTGAGATGATAGGTCTGTAAGTGTGGCCATAATTCTTTTAATTAAATTGAGTTCAAAAGTAATGCTTTTAAGGTGACCGCACATTACACTATATTAGAAGTATGAAGAAAATATTAGTGACGACAGGAGGTGGCGATTGTCCTGGACTAAATGCCGTATTAAGAGGAATATCAAGGGCAGCATTGACACATGGTGGATATGAAGTCTGGGGAAGTATGGAGGCATTTAATGGCATTCTGAAAGAACCGTCTGAACTCCTCAAGCTGTCTAAAAAGAGGACAGCTGGGATTCATGTTAGAGGTGGCACGATTATCAGAACCACCAATAAAGGCAATCCCATGGCATATCCCATCAAGCAAAAAGATGGCACCTTCAAAGTGATAGATCGAACCCTGGAATTAGCAGAAAAAATCAAAAATGAGGGCTTTGATTCAGTTATCAATATTGGCGGAGATGGTAGCCAAAAGATAAGTCAGGCACTCTTTGAAAGAGGTGTTCACATAATAGGTGTGCCGAAGACAATAGATAACGACTTGTCTGCTACCGACCGAACATTCGGATTTGCTACTGCTGTCCAGATTGCTACTGACTGTTTTGACAAACTAGTAACCACAGCGGAAAGTCATCACAGGGTTATTATCATGGAAGTGATGGGCCGCGATGCTGGTTGGATTGCATTGCACACGGCCATCGCAGGAGGAGCGGAAATCTGTCTTTTACCTGAGATTCCATACAGCATTGACAAAGTCCTTGGCGTAATTAACGGACGCTATACTAAAGGACGGGGCTTTGCAAATATTGTTATTTCAGAGGGTGCGCGCCCAATCGGAGGAACTGTAGTTGGTTCAGAAGCTCAAGACGATGATGCCCATGTGAAATTGGGTGGTGTAGCCAATTTGCTGAGACATCAGTTAGAATCGGCAGGCTGTGAGGCACAGGTTAGATCCACTATACTTGGGCATATTCAAAGAGGTGGTACACCGATGGCTTATGACAGAATATTGGCTACTACTATGGGTGTAAAAGCTTTTGAAATGGTCGTCTCGGGTCAATTTGGTCAAATGGTTTCATTCAGAAATAATAAATTAACGGCAGTTCCAATATCCAAGGCCATAAGCGAATATAATTATGTAGATACTGATCATTACCTGGTTCAGGCCGCTCGAAAAACGGGTGTGAGTTTTGGAGACTAACATATGATCAGAAGTATCATCATATTCGCTTGTCTGAGTGTCATTAGTTGTGTAGCGCAAGATTCCAAGCTTTCGAAATTCATCCTGCTTCCTAATGAAGAGATAAATTTTGAACAAAATGTATCGTGTACATTTATTATTGAACAACTTGGAGACAATATTTCTGTACCTGGTAACATTAAAAAAATTGGTGGATTTTCGAGGCAATTCCCCAAGAATTCTTATGCATTGACTTTGGATCAACCATATTCCATTTCAGGTTTGGAAGAGGATACAGATTGGATTCTGAATGCCAGCTATATAGATAAGACTTTTATGAGGCATCGATTGTCATTTGACTTGTTCAGAAAAATGGACAAGAGTAATATTGCCCCACAGACTTCTTATGTTAAATTATATCAGGGAGCAATGTATATGGGTATATATGTACTCATGCAAAGAGTGGATCAAAGTATTATTGCTGAAGCGCCCGATAGTAATTCCTTTCTATGCATGGAATGTCCGGTTTTTAGAAAAGACTTAATGCATCATGATAGTTTAAATTATCCTGTTACAATTTTATCAAGTTCGGGCAATACACAAAAACAGAAAAGGGACATTATCGACTTTTATAATTTTCTTGTAAACTCTGATGAAAGCCACTTTGCCGGGCAAATTGTTGAACGTATCGATCTGCCGAATTTTATAGACTGGCATATATTGTTATTGTTAACTAATAACAGTGATGGCATTCTTAAAAATTTTGCCCTTTACAAGGAGCGATTAGGTGCCCTGTTTAATATTGCAATTTGGGATTATGATCATTCTTTTGGCAGGGATGGAGATAATGAACTAAACATGCTCGACCGAAATGTGGATATTTCGAGATCAATACTCTTCGATAGATTGATAGAGGACAAGCAGATAAATTATAATTTTCTATTAAATAAAAGGTATCGAGAATTGAAGGAAGCGGGAATTTTAACCAAAGAATTTCTGTACCAATTAATGGATAAATATGATGCTGAAATAAGAGGAGAAATTGAAGAAAATGCAATACTGTGGCCAACCGATGCTATATGGTATGAAGATGCAAATGGTTATTCTGAAGAAATTTCGCTTATGAAAAAATTTATATCATTGAACTTCAGCCGGTTAGACAGTTTGCTACAGGGGTCTGATTTGTGATAAGTTATTCTTCTAAAATTTGTGCATCCCTGTTTACAATAATACTTGCGTTCAATTCGAATCCTGCCAAGATTATAAAAGAATTAATCTGTAACCATAGCAGGATAATAATTAAAGTGGCTATGGAGCCATATATTTCGTTGTATTTCCCAAAATTATTCAGAAAATAAAAGAATCCGATTGAGGCTATTAATGAAAATACCGATGCAACTGTAGCGCCCGGGTTTATTAGCTTTAAAGGTCGATATATTGAAGGACCATACCTGTAAATAATTGTGATTACTATATAGAACAAAAGGAATACAACACACCATTTGAATAATAAGAAGATTAAAGATTGGATAACTCCGATACCAATGGTTTCGCTGAGTGACTTTAAATATTGACTTCCGATTACAATAAAGATTACAGACAGAATTAGAATCAGAGAAAGTAAAATAGTTAAATTAAATGCGACTAATCTTTTTTTGAGATAGCTTCGGGATTTAAAACTTATTTCATAGGATTTATCAAATCCATACATTAGCGTAAGCATTCCGGAAGAAGCAAAAAAAGCGGCAAATAAGAATCCTATACCTTGAATACCAAAGATACCTTCTGGCTTAATACCATCTATAATCTCTATAATATAGTCAATAGCATATTGAGGCAGCACCCCTTCAATATTATTTTCAAATTCGTCTATATATTTTTCGACCCAGGGTGTAATGGTAATTAGTGGAAGAACGAAAATAATAAAAGGGAAAATAGAAAGAAAAAAACTGAATGCTACAGAATTAGCCCTGGTTATAATGTCATCTTTCTTTAATTCCGCATAAATAAACGTCGCAATATTGTACACAGGTACATTACTGAAGCCAGGAAGCTTGAAATTCTTGGACCAAGTTTCTAATTGTCGGACGCGCTTTGGTCCTAACAACCATTCTTTCAGTTCATTCCATTTCTGTTTCAAAAGTATGATTCTATTCTTTCCGCTAAAATTGCAGGACAAGATACCCGCTTGTTAGTCTGCATGTTTACAAAAAACAATTTTACAGAACCTGTATTGAGCAATTGATCCTTTTCATTATAAATCTCATGATAAAAATGAATCATTTTCGTGGGCATCTCTTTTAGAATAGTACGAATAGAAAGTAAATCATCATATTTAGCAGGTAGTCGGTATCTGCATTCGAGTTGCAGGACAGGCATCATAATGCTGTATTTATCTTCAAGAGTCTTATAAGGTAGTCCAAGGGATCTAATTAATTCTGCCCTGCCTATTTCATACAGTTGTGCATAATGACCATAATAGACAAATCCCATTTTATCTATCTCCGCATATCTGACTCGTTTTTGAAATGTTGCTTCTAACATGTCCTCGTATTTTAAGTTCTAAGAATGGGGCACGTCATGCAATGAGAGCCTCCCCGGGCTCTTGATAATTCTGCAGAGGGGATCGTAATAATAGTCTTGCGCAAGTTCGCTATAAAATGAGCGTCTGAGACAGCTCTGTTGAACAAGTTTTCTGCATCCATTATTCTATACCCGGCTTCTTCAAAAGCTTGAAGTGTCTTTAAGTTTCGATCATAAGATATTGCTACTCCTGGTCGGAGCGCAACCAGATTTACACTATCTGTCCATTGCTCACGCTCTGCAAATGGGGATTCACCACCTCCTGAAAAAACATATTGCATATCTGGATTAATCTCTGTGTTTATATAATCTTTTATAGATGGATAAGTTACTTCTTCTCCACTTGACCTGTACACGATCACATTTGACCCTTCACCATCAACGACTATGGGTTTATAGCACGCCACAAGATCATTGTCTACACGGGTAAACAAAGTATCGATGTGCATAAAGCTACGTTCATTCGGGATATTTACGAGAGCGATATTTTTAACCAGGCCTTTAGAAAAAAGATGTTTCTTAATACTCTGAAATGCGTACAATGTTGTTCTTTCACTGCAACCTATCATTAGATGATCCTTATCAAACATCATGATATCTCCTCCTTCAGCACTCACGGACTCACCTTTTTTTGACGGAGGAAAGATTTCGAGCTCATTCATGTCGATAACTTTGCCGGCAGTTTTGAGTTCTTCAAATATTGGATGATACTTGAAAATAAAACGACTCAGCAAATTTTCCCGGTGTCTGGCTTCTTTGGCGGCTTTTGTAATGAGAATATGGTCTTTTATCGTTACGGCTATATCTCTCGTAAACATGTAATTGGGAATAGGATCAAAAAGAATCCTGTCATCCTCACTTAGATACCCAGTAATCAGAATTTTTGCTAATTCATCATCCTTTAGATTTGTCAGATATTGCTCAAATGATGGAGGCAACTCTTCAAAATCAATAACCCGATCAATTAGTTCTTCTTTCACAGCATCACACGCATCGATTGCCTCGGATATTAAATTATGCGTCTCCAGGACATTTTTTT
>JAJCYJ010000992.1 GCA_029262975.1 Saprospiraceae bacterium | reverse complement strand
AATGATTTTGTAGGATTTCTTGACAAACTGTATAACCGTTACTGTGCTCATGTAAACCAGGATACAGAAGTAATATTCTTCGGTTTTTCACAGGGGTGTGCTACGCTTTGGAGATGGCTACATGCAAGTCAACCGAGGTTTAATAAATTGATTAACTGGAGTGGTTGGATCCCTGAAGATATTGGCTATCTGCATCTAAAAGATTATTTGTCGGATAAGAAGATATTCATGCACTATGGTACCAACGATAAATTCATGAATGCCAAGATGATGGCAATGATGGAAGAAGTGATCGAGAAAAGCGATTTGAAAGTCGAGCAAAGTACATTTGAAGGAAAGCATCACATTCCATCGAAGGAGTTAACGGATTATGTTTCTTCTAATTTATTATAGTGTCATCCTGCCATTCTAATTTCAAATAAGAATTTGTCTGCTCCTGGTATTTGAATAACTCAGAAAGTCTTATTCCTATTAACCAAATTATCGTTCCATCACCATTGCAAAGGACGAGTTGTTTTCTTTTGTCGAAAATAGAAATCTTCTGATCAACTAGAATATCACTGACTTTTTTATGCTTTCCATCCATACCTAATGGTGCTATTGTGTCACCCTCTTCCCAATTTCGAATATGGAGGGGCCATAGAACACTTGACTCATCTATGTACTGAATTAAGGAATTGGTGAATTCGGATTTTGTCTCTGATTTTGAAATAATAAATGTTCCATTTTTAGAATAAGCAATACCAGGACTTTCTATTTTCACACTGACTTGGACATCTTCGTCGCGGGGTTGAAGAAGAATATAATCACGGTCAATAATTGCCTCAGTTGTTGAACTTGTAAAGAGCTTGCCCGGAAGATGATCATCAAAAACTATCCTTTGAATGGTATCTGCATTGAACATAAAATGTTTGAAAATGTGGAATGCCAGATTTTTAGCCGATGGTGTATTTCTGAACCGGGAAATAGGACCGAATTTTAATTGTTTTTCTGATTGTTCAATCCATATTTTACTTTCCTGATCGACAAGGTCACCCAGGAGTTGATAGTCGGCTGATATATTTTGGGCACTTTCCGCGATCCCCTGGATGGCATGTGGCCATTTTTCATTCAAGACCGATAATACCTGATTGCGTATATAATTGCGGTCATAGTCATCAGAAAAGTTGGTATGATCATTTCTAAATGGAACAGCATTAGTCTTGACATATTGCTGAATTTCATCTTTGGTAACACCGAGCAGAGGTCTTCTGATGTATCCTACTATTGGTTGAATAGATTTTAGACCTGATATACCGGACCCTCTCATCGCATGAAGCATAAAGGTCTCTGCGCGGTCATTCTGATGATGGGCCAGACAAAGGTGGGTTGCATTTAATTCTGCCATTACAGCATAAAACCATTCATATCGGAGGTCACGGGCTTTCTCCTGAAAGTTGCCATCCTTAAGATTTTTGACTTCTTCCGGAGACAGAATTTTTATGCTAAAAGGGATTTTATATTGCCTTGCATAGGATTCGACAAGGTCCTGATCCATTATAGACTCTTTGCCTCTTAACATATAATTGACATGACATACATGAATGCTGTACTCCATGGATCTAAGGACATCTAACATGGCCATGGAGTCCATACCACCGCTTACTGCACACAGGAGAAGTTCTCCTTTATGAAAAAGCCTTTGTTTTTCTATAAATTTGCCGACTGATTGGTATAATGACATGATAGAAATATCAGTTTAAGTCTGTGACGGATGCAAGATAATCACCAAAGTTTGGCTTCTCTTTTATCTTTACCGCTAACTTTTAAAAGAAGATGATAGAGCGAAATATAAGAATGCTTTAAAATCTTACGGATAAACCGACAAACTATGAGAATAAGCACACTTTTAATAGGTATAATTTTCCTGCTTTCGTGTAATCAAAATACGAATACAGGTGATAGTGGCACATTTACAGAAGAAGATGCCCTTTCGTTTCCATTAAATATGCAAAAAGGGGGAGAATACAAGTCCTTGGATCAGATTCGGGTCCAGGCCAGAACGATTATTGACCATCGTGTGAGTCAGGAAGAAAAGGCGTTAGCGATGTTAACATATGGATATTGGTGGCCAGAATTTGTATTTAATGGGTCTACGATGTCGAGTCAAGATCAATATGCCGGATACTGGCTGAAGTTTAATGATGATTTTACATATAACTATGGTCTTTATACCAAGACACTCGGTAAAGGCAAATATCATTTTAGATTAGATGACAACAGCCTATATATGCTGGATGATCAGGTGGCTGTAGAACCAAAAGTGTGGACAGCTAACCACAATGGAGAGGTGATTGCCCTGGTGGGCTCTCATGAATACGGCATCAATAATGGTATGCAGATTAAAATGGTTGGATTGGAACAAAAACCTGTAAAATGAAGTATTTAGTTTTTATATTTTTTATCGGATTGATGATGACTGCTTGCGATCAGCAGGGGAGTACACCTGCGACAAGTCCGGAGTTGTATGCTAAAAAACTTTCTTTTCCATTTAATACACCAAAGGCAAAAGCTGGTTCTTTGGATAAATTAAGAGAAGCAGTAAGCAATCTCATTACGGTGCGACAAAAGTCAATGAAAGAAGAGGTTTTTGATCTTACTTATTACTATATAACTCCTCAATATATTTCCAATAATAATGTGATTGATGCAAGCGGTGAGTTTGCAAAACATTGGGTGAAATTTGAAAATGATTACACCTTCGCCTATGGAATCGGCCCTGAGCCTATTGGCACGGGTGTATATCACTATGCTCCTTCTCAACAGCGATTAATAATGCTTGATGATGACGCGCTGGTCGAACCAAAAATGTGGTCAATTTTGGCAAATAGTGAGTTCATGAATTTTCTAGGTCATCCACTTTTGCTAATAAGAGATCGTCAGGATAATGAGTTTCTGCTCATGAATAATTTTGCAAATGACCAATATATTAACAACATAGGACAGATGGTGGCAGAGGCTCATAACGGCATGCAAATCAAAATGTTATTGTCAGAAAATGCACCTGAGTAACTATATATATTGAACAATCCATATGAAGCGACTTATTCGAATATTCTGTGTCTTGATCTTCTTTGCAGGGATCATCGCATTTATAGGTTATCAAAAGATTTTCGGTATTAATACCCTTCATAATGAGGAAGTAATCATTCTAATTCCTAAAAATTCCAATTTTGATGATGTCATAAGGGTTCTTGATACTGCAGGTATTGTTAAGAAAATGTCGTCTTTTCGACAGGTCTCAAGTTGGATGAAATACGGTCCCATTGTAAAATCCGGCAGATACAAGGTTGGCACAAATTTGAATAACAGGGAATTGGTTGGATTGCTGAGATCGGGTCGCCAGGAACCTGTCCAATTGACGATTAGTGCTGCCAGGAGATTACAGGATATTGCAGGAATAGTTGCTAAAAAGATAGAAGCAGACTCCGTGACCATTTTAAATACTATGTCCAATGAAGAACTCCTGCACAATTATAATTTAAATCCACATACGGCCATCAGTCTTTTTATTCCCAATACATACGAGTTATATTGGAATATTACAGCGGAGCAATTTTTGGACAGGATGCACAAAGAATATCTGAATTTTTGGTCTCGCGATAATCGGCTTCAAAAATTGGAAACATTAAATCTTTCTAAAAGTGAAGTTGCAACGATAGCTTCAATCGTAGAAAAAGAGAGTATTCAAAAAGATGAACGCCCGACGATTGCAGGTCTTTATCTGAACAGGATAGTCAAAGGCATTCCGCTACAGGCGGATCCGACAGTCGTGTTTGGGGTAGGAGATTTTACGATCAGGAGGGTATTGAATAAACACCTTGCTTTTGATTCACCGTATAACACCTATATGTATCCGGGCATTCCACCGGGTCCCATATGCATGCCCAGTATATCCAGTATTGATGCCGTCTTAAATCCGGAAAAACACGACTATTTGTTCATGTGTGCCAAACCCGGTTATAACGGATCACACTCATTTGCCACAAATACAGCAGACCATGAACGCAATGCCCGTGTCTATCGCAGGTGGCTCAATAGTGAAGGAATCAGGGGGTAAATTATCTCTTAGTAATGTAGGATCCTTCTGGGTATGTCTTGCTCTCCAGTATAGAGGTTTAGAAAGCTAAACACTTATAAATGGATGACTCGCTTCAATACCCCTCTGGGCATTGATTACTACGTAATCTGCTCACTCATCTTAAGAATCGGGATGACTCATTAATTGCGTCCCACAGGCGAATGATGATAGAATCATCAAAGGAAGGAACAACAAGGTGGGTGGGGCGGCTTGGACCCGATTTAGAAAATTGAACTCGGGTTTTATATTTTTTCGTCGTGGGCCTTGAGTTGTGAGTTATTCAATATATAAATCCTAAATGTTAGGAAATGAAGAATTGAATTAGATACAACATTTTAAAAACAAATGCCTTTTATAATCTCCAGGCTAACTTCTTTCCGTACGTTTCAACATGGCAAATTTCATCCACTCGTGGTTCCCTCCTTTAAAGGTCTCCCAGACCTTTATCCTTTTTCAAAGGAATCAGTCGATCATGTTAAGAAATCGGGAAACCTTAAGAATGAACGATCTACGATGCGATCGTAGTGGAGGTCTGGGAGACCTCCAAGAGAGTGAACCGGAACGGGCTTACTCCACCCACTTTGTGGTTCGCTCTGTCAGATGCCTCCCAGGCATCTGGTCTTCTAAAAGTAGATGACTTCACTTTGCTCACATTACGGAAAGTGCCTTTTCCTGCCTGCGGTGCCCGCAAGGGCAGGCAGGTTTCGTTCTTTTTTGGGTCAAGCAAAAAAGGACAAAGATATTTTCGTAGGTGTTTGGTGATTCAATATTAAAGAATCTAAAGTAACTGGTTAAGAACCTTTTTTTTACAAGAAAATACATTTGAGCAAGTGGGCTTTCCTGCCGGCCGTGACCAGCAAGGACAGGCAAGTTCGAATCGTTTTTTGGTCAAGTATAAAATGATGCCGTCCGGCTAGGACAATATGATGAGGTTTACATCTCAAATTGTAGCTAAAAATTTTTAGTTAATTTAAATGGCGTTAAGTTGCACATATTAGAAATATGGTTCAAATTAAGTAAATATGTTTTTTATCAAAAACTGTAATGCATAAAACACTTACACAAATATTTGAAAGGACCTACGACAGTTTTTTTTTAATTGCAGGGCCTTGTGCTGTAGAATCAAAAGGAGTCTGTGAGGAAGTAGCGGGGCATATGAATGAGATATGTGGACAGCTTGACATACCTTATATTTTCAAATCTTCATATACCAAAGCAAATCGAACCCG
>JAJCYJ010000991.1 GCA_029262975.1 Saprospiraceae bacterium | reverse complement strand
ACCTATGAAAAATCCCGTAGCACTATAACCAAGAACTACAAATGCAACGAAGATCCCTGGAAGAATGGCATGCGAAATAGCATCTCCAATAAGCGACATATTTCGTAAAACCATAAAACTGCCAATTATGCCACACATTATACCTACCAGGGAAGAAGCTATGAGTGCTCTTATGGCCCATTCTTCACTTAAAATCAGGAATAAATCGTTCATCAATAAATATTTAGATTACAAAAATAATAAATTTAGATTAATCTAAAAATAATCATTTGTAGTTATCGCTCCTTCTTTAAGAGCGTATTTGCTGACGACGAAATCCTCAGCTTTGATGTGATCAGTGACGTATTTTATTAAAGCTAATGCCACAACGATATATTTTGCCCGATTCTTTGGCAAATCTTTGACAAGACTACGTTGATTCAGGTCTTGGCGCATTACCTTTTGAAGCAAATCACGAACTTTCCTTGTCGAAGTCCTGCTAGTTTTTATTTCTGGATCATTTTGTTGATGATCTGTCAAAAACACCTCAAAGGTGCCTGCACAGCCGACTAATTGTAAGGTCCTGAAATCCTTAGGCAAGTTTTGCCACAAGTCATATAGTGCCTCATCAAGGTATTTGTACATACGGACAAGGTCCTCTTCTGTACACGGATCATGAATATGAAAGGCTTCATATAGGCGTGATATTCCTATTGGAAAACTCTGTTGAAATACTCTTTTTCCATCCAACACAAAAATAAATTCTACACTTCCTCCACCGATATCCATAATCAGAAAGGGACTTGCATTTAGATCTAGTGATAATCGGACACCTTTATAAATTAGATCGGCTTCTTCATCGCCACTAATTATACGTATTGGCCATTGGAATTGATTTATAATAAGGTCATAGATCGTCTTGGCGTTGGATGCAGCCCTCAATCCTTCGGTAGCAATCACATGGATCTTATGACAATTATAGGTCTTGAGAGAGGATTGGAAGTTGTTCAGAGCGTCGATTAAGCGCCCAATCGCCATCTCGCTAATTTGGTGCATCCCCGCCTCACCAAGAAAAGTATAAAAGCGTTTCTTGTCTAAGACCCGCATGATCCTACCGTCTTTAACTTCGGCGATTAATAGATGGGCGGTATTTGTGCCTATATCAATGATGGCTCGTTTCAATCTATATGATTTAAGATATATCCAACTTGAACGCTGATTAAATATGATTGTAGTCCAGTGATATTGCTATTTGGTATACTATACATTTTTAATATGGACCGCTCGAGACGTAACTGGAGCGAAGATCTAGTACCGATGGCATAGGCAAGACGGACCGCAATAGACAAATCCCACTTCTTAAATTTTTCTGTCGCATTGTTAAAGTCTGGATGACTGCTTCTTATCTTGAAAAGTCTGGCGGGTATTATGCTCCCGTAGACTCTGATCTTGTACCGATTCATATCCTCGAACATCCAGGATTTATGACTAAGGGAAAGTGGGAACGATATATAATCCAAGGAGATGTGTTGATTAAACCCTGTTCCGAATATATTGTTTCTGCTCCCTCTCTGATCGAATAAAATACCCAAGGATATGTCATTTCTTTCTGTAACCGGAACTCCAATCTGCAATCCTGTCCTGATTCCCGCCTTGTTAAAACCACTTAATCGATCACCATCTAATTGAGAGAAATTAAGACCAAACAATAATTCAGCATTAAATCCCTTTTGATATGACGAATTCTGAGCGTCTAGCTGAATGACAGATAATAGGAAGCCTGTCAACATAAGACACCTTCTAAAAAAAATAAAATAAATCAATTGAGTCAAAATAATATATTACGTTTATTAACATATATGGATACTTTACATATATTCGCCCCGTTAATTATCGAATTATGAGTGAGAAGAAGTCAAGATATCAATTACAGAAGTTAGTTGACAAGTTACGTGAATTCGAATATACTGTTCGTTTTGAGAAAGGCAATTTTAAAACCGGATATTGCGTGCTCGAGGATAAAAAAGTGATCGTTGTGAACAAATTTCATGATGTAGATGCGCGAATTGATAATCTGAGACATATACTATCCAATATCCTTCAGGCCGCCTAAGTCACTTATACTTTGTTTTTTAATTTTTGGGTAGGACCCTATGCCTTACTCCTTGTATAGTATCAAGAAGATTTTTTTTTCAGTAGTTCTACTATATTGAGGTAGATATCCATAATAAATTGAAATTTACACTACTCGGTACTGGAACATCCCAAGGCATTCCTGTCATTGGATGTAATTGTTCTACTTGTTTATCAGAAGACATTCGAGATAAAAGACTTCGCTGTAGTGCTTACATACATGATGATCATCATGGCATTCTCATTGATGCCGGACCAGACTTTCGAACCCAGGCTCTTTTACATTCAATCAAAAAAGTGGATGCGGTTTTTTTGACACATGAACACAATGACCATGTCGCTGGGCTTGATGACCTACGACCATTTATGTTCAGAAGCGGTAAACCAATGAAGATCTACGCCGAAGAGAGAGTGTTGAATGATATTAAACGGCGGTATGGCTATGCATTCATAGAGCAACCGTATCCAGGTGCCCCAAGTTTTGAACTTTTGCCTATCATCCCAGGGCAATCATTTCAGATCGGCTCCATTAATTTAGAGGCAATACGGGTCTTACATGGAGGGTTACCTATCCTTGCTTATGTCGTTCAAAAGCAACTGGCATATTTGACAGATACAAACGAAGTGCCTTTAGAGACACAACGAGTGATTCAAGGTATCCCAATTTTAATTTTAGATGCATTGAGAAGAAAATCACACCATAGTCACTTTTCACTAGATGAAGCAATTGAGGTTGCAGCCAGCATTCGGGCGGGTCAGACGTTCTTAATACATCTCAGTCATTTAATGGGACCGACAAGAGAGTGGGAAATTGCACTCCCTCGAAATGTTTTTCCTTCATATGATAATTTAACTTTTGATCTTCACACAGATTAATGCTATTTTGTAACGGACTTATAAATTATAAATTGAGATTAGTATTAATAGTAATATTCTTTGTAGGCATATTAGGATCGAACGATGTCACGGCGCAACAATCTCCACAATGGACCCAATATGTGCTTAATCAATATGCCATAAACCCTGCTTATGCCGGGTTGGACAGGTCATTAAGTATTACTGCAGGTCTTCGATCTCAATGGTCACAGTTTCCGGGTTCTCCTAAGACACAGATGATAAGCGGGCATATTCCTATGTATCTACTAAGTGGCTCAGTAGGAGCTATGTTAATTAATGATGAATTGGGATCCTTTAATCGAACGAGCGCTTCGGTTTCCTATAATTTTGTCTTAGATGCTCCGATAGGATTGATTTCCGGAGGATTTAGAATTGGAGCCCAGCAGGTAACCATTAATAATGAAGAATTAATTACACCAGGTGGCAATTATTTTGATAATATAATTGATCACCAAGACCCAAGACTTCAGGCTGCTAATCTAAGTGGGGTATCGCCGATTTGGAGTCTTGGATTATTTTATGTCAGAGATTTATTAGAGATTGGATTCTCCGTTGATAATGTGCCAGGTAATTCCTTGGAAGCCGGAAGTTCGACGTTTACAGAGAGAGTTGTTGCCACTTTTTTTGGATCATATCAGTATCCTATAAGTGATTTCCTATCTATTGAACCAAATGTATTGGTTAAATCGGATGGATCGCAGACTCAATTGGATATTGGATTATTAGGTCATTATAATCAATTTATAGCCGGTTTCTCCTTCCGCGGGTACGATGCTAATAGCATTGATGCTGTAGGGGTTATAGCGGGTGTACGTGTCACTAATAATATAAAAGTGTCTTATTCCTTTGACCTTGGATTGTCTGCTTTGCGCCAATTTCACGATGGTACTCATGAGTTTTTGATCAACTATAACCTCAATAAACCCATTCGTACAGGTGAGCTCCCACGTATTATCTACAATCCTCGATATAATTAATTGACGCTTACTTTACAGAAATAGATAATATACCTGACTTTAGCACGTTTTTTGAATCGGAAAGAAATATCAGATGGAGTAGGATTTTTGCCCCTTGTCTATAATATATGAGGTGGCTTTTAAGTTTCTATTGCGTCATAATCACTAACAGAAGTAAATAAATCAGACTAAATGATTCTGAGATACTCTAAGATCACCCTTTGTTTAGCAGTTGTAGGGGTCCTATTATCATCTTGCGGCAGAGATAATTCCGGGCAATTAGTAGGGACGAAAGATCGACCCAAATGGAAAGGTGC
This sequence comes from Saprospiraceae bacterium, assembly GCA_029262975.1. GTDB lineage: Bacteria > Bacteroidota > Bacteroidia > Chitinophagales > Saprospiraceae > JAJRXG01. The sequence continues at coordinate 8,969 of JAJCYJ010000991.1, read as the reverse complement.
CATAAATCCTGTCGGAATGATTTATGTTCCTTCTGGCTATCTTACCATTGGTCAGAGCGACCAGGATATATTTAGCAGTTATACCCAACGGCAGAAAACTGTGTCCATGTCCGGATTTTATATGGACGAGACAGAAATTACTAATAATGAATATCGACAATTCGTCGATTGGGTCAGAGATTATAAAGCTCATGAAATTATGGGAGACTTTATAGAGGATGATTTTGGTAATGAAGAAATCGACTGGGAGATGGAACTGGATTATGCAGATGAAACCCTGGACGAACTATATTATACAAAAGATATGTCCCTGTCCGGTCGTCGCGAATTTAACAACGATGATCTCTCATATACTTATGATTGGATTGACTGGAAGAAAGCGGCTAAGAGTCGTACAGGTGTAAGAAGAAGTGAAGTTATTGAATCAAGAGAAGAGAGGGTGTTTCCAGATCCTTTTGTTTGGATCAGAGACTTTGCCTATAGCCAAAATGAACCGATGACACGTCATTATTTTGATCATCCAGGTTTTGATGACTATCCAGTTGTTGGTATTACTTGGGGACAAGCAAAAGCCTTTTGTCATTGGCGAACAAAACTATGGAATGAAACAATGGAGGAAGATCAGGCATTGATCGAAAATTTTAGACTTCCTACTGAATTTGAATGGGAATATGCCTCAAGAGGAGGAAGAGAAGTAGCCCCTTATGGATGGGGTGCTTATTATGTGCGAAATGCAAAAGGATGTTTGCTGGCGAATTTCAAACCTGGACGTGGCAATTATGCTGAAGATGGTGGAATAACCACAGTAGCTGTTGGCTCATATTTCCCCAATGATTATGGACTTTTTGATATGTCAGGTAACGTATCTGAATGGACAGAAACAGCTTATGCACCAGGTGCTAATAATGTTATTCACGATCTCAATCCGGATATTAAGTATGATGCAAAAGAAGACGATCCTGCTATCTACAAGTTAAAAGTTGTTCGTGGTGGATCATGGAAGGATATATATTATTTTTTACAAACAGGTACAAGAGATTATGAATACCAGGATAGCGCGAAATCATACATTGGATTTCGATGTGCAATGACATTCCTGGGAAGATCAATTAATGATTTCTAATTACCTGATTGGCTTTATCATGACAAACCACAAAAACCTCAAAATTTATACAACAATTAAAATCAATTTCAAATGAGTATTACACATTCTTCAGGCTTTAAATATTTCAAAAATCTCATAATTGGTGTGGGTGCCGCATTAGTCATGATGGGAGCTCTTTGGAAAATTCAGTCTTGGGAAATGCCGGAAATAGCAGGTATGAAAATTGACCTTCTTACTATAGGCCTTGTAACAGAGGCGATTTTATTCTTTTTCTTAGGAGTATTAGGGCCTGAAAAAGAATACTATTGGGAAAAATTATATCCTGGATTGGATAAATATAATATTAACCTTGCCCCTTTAAGTGCTGGAACATTAGAATCAGCAGGTCCAGTTAGAGCACTTAATGCTGAAACTGTAGAAAATTCTTTAGGAGGAATGTTAGGTGAGTTACAGAATATGTCGAAAAGCCTAGGATCACTCAAAGCACTGCAAGAAGTAGATTTTTCAGAGACCTCGGCACAAATCAAGTCTGCTCATAATTTCTATACTAAATTGAATGAGGCAATGGAAACATTGTCAGACACTGTAGAGGATACACAAATGTATAGAGATCAGATGGCATCGCTTAATAGAAACCTGTCTTCTTTAAATGGCGTATATGGCAATGTATTGAATGCATTTAGCGTAAAGCAGTAAGATTTTTTGAATACCCTTAATAGTTAATATATGTCTATTCCAAAGGAACCCCGTCAACTGATGATTAATATCATGTACTTGGTATTAACCGCCATGTTGGCACTAAATGTATCAGCAGAGATTTTTAATGCTTTTAAAATAGTTGATAAAGGACTTGTGAAATCAAACAAAGCATTAGAAGAGTCTAACGACGCATTACCCGAGGCTATCAGAGATGGTGCTAAGAAGAAAAATACATTGGCGAAATATGCCGAACTTATTGATCCGGCCAGAGCACAAGCCGGCGAGATGAATAAGTATATCGATGACCTCATAGAAGAACTCATTGATCAAAGTGGCAATATCAATAATGTTTTTGACGATGGTGATTATGTCTATCGCGATGGCGTAAAAACGACAGATCTCCGTGGTAAAAAGAATACAGATGTGACAACCCGAATTCTCGTGAGAGAAGGTAGAGGAGAAGAACTGAAGAGCAAACTCGTTGGTTTTACAGAGAATATACTTGATATGGCCGATGATGAAGATAGAGAGTCATTGTCAAAAGAAATTCCTTCAATTGTAGACGACAAGACCTGGAAGGATAAATACGGAGATAAAAAAGGTGAATACAGCTGGTCCAAATTTAATTTTAGCCATATGCCTGTTCAGGCAGTTTTACCGATTCTAAGGAAGTTTCAAAATGATGTGATCAGTACAGAATCATCATTTCTGAATTATCTGGCTGGGAAAGTAGGAACAACTAAAGATTTGGTCGTTGACAAATTTACTGTGGTCTCTGCTCCTGAGAAAACTTATGTAATAAATGGAGAGACATTTTCAACAGAAGTCTTTTTAAGTGCATCGGCTTCTAAGGAGTCAAACACTGGTATGACCTTAAGTGTAAATGGTACTCCGTTAAGTATTGACGAAAATGGAGTTGCATCTTTTAGTCAAAGAGCTAATGGAGTTGGAAAGAAATCATATACTGTAGATGGTACGATTACGAATCCTGTTACACAGGAAGTCCAAAGATTTACGAAGACTTATGAATATGAAGTGGGAGAACGCTCTGCTGCGATTTCTGCTTCAAAAATGAATGTATTTTATATTGGTGTAGATAACCCTGTTGAAGTCTCAGTAGCGGGTGTGCCAAGTAATCAGGTACAAGTATCGATGGGCGGTTCTGGTGGTGGTGTTATAAAGAAAAATGGGGATGGAACTTTTACAGTCAATGTTACAAGTCCTACTGCTATTAATCAGTTCGCAAAAGTCAACCTCAGCGCACCAGGCTTCAATGCAAGCAAGGATTTTAGAATAAAAAGAATTCCGGATCCTGTACCAAAACTATCCAAAAGTAGAGGAGGATCTATGTCCAGCGGAGAATTTAAAGCACAAGGAGGAATCATACCTGCATTGGAAGGTTTCGACTTTGATGCCCGCTGTGATATCGTAGGTTTTCAAGCTGTCAGAGTACCAAGAAGGGCTGACCCTGAAATTGCTATCAACAGGGGTGGTTCTTATACTCCAGAATCGAAACGTATCGTTTCTAAAGCAGTGGCAGGGGATAGGTTTTTCTTTGATAACATTAAATGTAAATGTCCAGGTGACATAGCAGCCCGTGACTTAGGAAATATGTCTTTCACAATTAAATAATCTGTAGATTAATTAGATGAACACATTAAAATTCATAATATCATTATTCATGTTGACCTTGGTTATGCCTTTGGTCGCCCAGGATGATGATTTCTTTCTGAGGGGAGATCAAAAAGAAGATGATAAAATCTTAGAATCCACTGAATTTCTCGCAGCTGATAATGACGAATATCTTGATGATGTCGTCCGACGCACGTTAATCGAGGGCAATCGTGTCTTGGATTATGCACCACTTGAAGAAATTGATGTCATGTGGGAAAAAAGAGTCTGGAGAGTTATAGACCTCAGAGAAAAATTGAATCAACCGTTCAGAAATGAAGATCGACCTTTATTCACTATTTTCAAGGACTTAGCTGATAATGGAGATATTAAAGTGTTTACTGATGAGACGTTTAAAGAATCATTAGGTACGGATGAACTTGCTAAACTACTGAACCGAATAGATACAAGTGTTGTCTACGATCCCGAAACGTATGAAGAACGAATTGAGATTACCGAAAGTCCGGTAAATCCTCATGACATTAAAAAGTTTCGGGTAAAAGAGGTTTGGTATTTTGATAAGAAACACTCAGTCATGAAAGTTCAAATTTTAGGTATCGCACCTATTAAGGACGAATATGACGATGAGACCGGGGTATTTAAATATTCTATCCCGTTGTTTTGGATCTATTATCCAAAAGTGCGTACTCATATTGCGAAAGAAAGAGTACCCAACGATTTTAATGATATCACTCCAATGTCCTGGTACCAGCTTTTTGAAGATCGCTTCTTTGCAAGCTATATCATTAAAGCTTCTAATTCTTTAGGATTGCGTCTGGAAGATATGCATCCGGATTCAGAATACGACAGGTTACTTGAATCAGAACTAATAAAGCAAGAACTCTTTAATTGGGAACACGACTTGTGGACCTATTAGATTGAAAAAATATATATGAAGCCATTCTGCGACAGTAGAATGGCTTTTTTTTATCACCAATACAAGTATCCGGGGCGATTGTCATAGTCTTCGAAATATGAATTATGCAGTCTCATTATATCCGAAGATCTATCTACGTGTATCTATATAGGTAAATAAGTGGCTCCCTTAATTATGTTTCGTGCTATGACAAGTCGTTGAATTTCAGAGGTGCCTTCATATATTTGGGTAATCTTGGCATCACGCATTAATCGCTCCACGTGGTATTCTTTTACATAACCGTATCCCCCGTGGACTTGTACTGCTTCGATAGTTGTCTTCATGGCTACCTCAGAGGCAAACAACTTGGCCATGGCTGCGGCAGTGGCATATTCCTGGCCAGTATCCTTCAACCATGCGGCTCTATATACCATTAGTCTCGCTGCTTCTATTTCCATAGCCATGTCTGCGAGCTTAAACTGGATTGCCTGATGTTGATTAATGAGTTTCCCAAATGAACTTCTTTCATGCGAATATGCAAGGGCAATTTCATATGCCCCGGCTGCGATACCTAATGCCTGTGCCCCTATACCAATACGACCACCATCTAAGGTCTTCATGGCGTATTTAAACCCAAAACCATCTGGACCAAGTCGATTTTCCTTGGGCACCGTGACATCATTAAACATTACAGAAGAAGTATCAGATGCCCGTATTCCCAACTTGTCCTCCTTAGCACCTGTAGTTATTCCTTCTGACCTGGCATCTACGATAAATGCATTAATGCCACGATGTGCTGCTAACTGGTCCGTCTGGGCGATTACAACATATACTCCCGCTTTTTTCCCATTAGTTATCCAGTTTTTAGTTCCATTTAAGATATAATGATCTCCTTTAGCTTCGGCTGTTGTACGTTGACTTGTTGCGTCACTACCTGCTTCAGGTTCAGAAAGACAAAATGCCCCAATTAGCTCACCGGTCGCCAATCTTGTTAAGAATTTCTCTTTTATGTCCTGGCTACCGAATTTTTCTACTCCCCAACACACTAAAGAATTATGTGCAGACATTATGACTGAGCAAGAATTATCAATTTTTGATAGCTCTTCAATAGCAATAGCATAGGATATGGTATCCATACCGGCACCGTGAAAATCAGGAGAAACCATCATGCCCATAAATCCCATCTCACCTAACATTTTTACTTGTTGCGTCGGATGGGTCATATGAATATCCCTTTCGATGACTCCCGGTTTCAACTCATGTTGAGCGAAATCCCTGGCAGCTTGCCGGATTAATTTATGTTCTTCAGACAATGAAAATTCCATTACTTTCGATTTATATGTCCAAGTTATGGTGTCATAGTATGAAGTACCAGTAGATCGCTAAAACAAATTGGCGATTGATGAACATAGTTATAAAAAGACATGATTAGATGCAGCCATGGCTTCAGCAAAGGCTATTTCATTTAAACCTGTATCAATTCCGTGCTTTTGAAAATATTCAATCATTTTTTCCATCGGCATATTTCCGGTCAAATCATCTTTGGCCATAGGACATCCACCATACCCATTAATAGCTCCGTCAAATCGACGACATCCGCTTTTATAGGCCGCATCAACTTTTTCTTCCCATTTGTCAGGGGTCGTATGAAGATGTGCACCAAATTGAACATCTGGAAAAAGAGGAATGAGATTTGAAAATAGATAGGATATACTTTCTGGAGTTGAAACACCGATCGTATCTGAAAGGTTGAGCAATCTTATCCCCATTGCATATAAATCATTTACCCATCTTTCCACGATTTCTACACTCCACTCATCACCATAGGGGTTACCAAATCCCATGGAAATATAAATCAATAATTGCTTTCCATTTTTGATCGTAATACTTTGAATATCAGCTACACGTTGCAAAGATTTTTCAATTGTAGCATTCGTATTTCTCATTTGGAATGTTTCAGAAATTGAAAATGGAAAACCGAGGTATTCAATTTCGTCAAAAGCGACAGCATCATAAGCTCCACGAGTGTTGGCTACGATTGTTAATAATTTGGAATTGGATTCCTGCTTTTTTATTGAACGGATCAGTTCCGCTGTATCCCGCATCTGGGGGATTGCTTTGGGAGATACAAAACTGCCTACGTCTATAGTATCGAAGCCAACTTTTAGCAATTTATTTATGTAAGTTGACTTCACATCTGTTGGGATAAATGTCTTTATTCCTTGCATCGCATCCCTGGGACATTCTATCAGTTTCACTTCATTCATATTCAGGATATCTATGTTTGTATAACACCCACATTGAATGGTTTAACTGGTGCATGATTAGCCGCTTCAATTCCAATAGATAATATTTTTCGAGTTTCTGCAGGATCGATTATACTATCTACCCAAAGCCGGGATGCAGCATAATAAGGTGAAGTTTCTTCTTCATATTTCTGCGATATTCTTTTGAATATGTCTTGTTGTTCTTTCTCAGTTGGTTCTTCGCCTCGTGATTTCATAGAGCCAACCTGTATCTGCATGAGGACCTTGGCCGCCTGGCTTCCACCCATAACAGCAATTTTAGCTGTTGGCCAGGCTATCATGAATCTGGGATCATATGCGCGTCCGCACATGGCATAATTGCCAGCGCCATATGAGTTTCCAATAACAACAGTAAATTTTGGAACTGTACTATTAGCAACTGCACTGACCATTTTGGCACCATCTTTTATAATTCCTCCATGTTCAGATCTGCTTCCAACCATAAATCCGGTCACATCATGAAAGAAAACCAACGGTATCTTTTTTTGATTGCAGTTCATTATAAATCTTGCAGCTTTATCCGCACTATCCGAATAGATAACACCACCAAATTGCATTTCTCCCTGGGCACTTTTTACAACTTCTCTATTGTTAATAACGATACCTACTGACCACCCGTCTATTCTGGCATAAGCACATATGATGGTTTGACCAAAGCTCTTCTTGTATTCAGTCCATTTACCATCATCAACAAGACACTTGAGCACTTCCCTCGAATTGTACGGTTTTGTTCTATCATAAGAAAAAATCTGGTATAAATGTTCTTTGGTATATTTAGGAGGTTGCGCTTCTTGTCGGTCAAATCCTGTTAATGGTCTTGAACCGATTTGACCAATTAAATCTTTGATGGTATCAAGACATTCTCCATCATTTGCGCATTTATAATCTACAACTCCTGAGACCGCCGTTTGTGTGTTCGCACCACCAAGTGTCTCTTTATCCACATCCTCACCAATAGCTGCACGTACAAGATAGGGACCAGCCAAAAAAATACTGCCCGTACCTTCTACTATCAAGGATTCATCCGACATTATAGGTAAATATGCCCCCCCGGCTACACAACTTCCCATAATAGCCGCGATTTGAGGAATGCCCATTGCAGACATTATAGCATTATTTCTAAACGTGCGCCCAAAATGTTCCTTATCTGCAAAGACATCATTCTGCATCGGCAAGAATACTCCCGCACTGTCAACAAGATAAACAATTGGAATATGGTTTTCCATAGCGATTTCCTGAGCACGGAGATTTTTTTTACAAGTCATGGGAAACCATGCTCCTGCTTTCACTGTAGCATCGTTGGCAACAATCACACAGAGACGAAGATTAATATGAGCAAGACCTGTGACAACTCCGGCAGCAGGACATCCACCCTCGGCTTCATACATACCGTAGGCTGTAAAAGCTCCAATCTCAATAAAATCTGAATTTTCATCTTTGAGATAATCAATCCGTTCTCTCGCTGTCATTTTGCCCTTAGCCCGATGTTTGTCTAGTTTTTTAAGGCCTCCTCCCTCATAGATCTTATCTAGTTTTCTTCCAAGACTGGCCAATGCCAGTTTCATGGCATCTTCATTTTTACTATGCTCGATATTAATTTTGGCCATCATTATAATTTAGTCTGATACGACTTTTTATCAATTACTATCTTTGAAATTATTTCTTTGAGAATCTCTGAAGTGCCACCTCCAATCGGTCCAAGTCTACTGTCCCTGAACATTCGCGCTAAAGGATATTCTTCCATATAACCATATCCGCCTAAGAATTGAAGACAATCATATATTACCTGATCAGCCACCTTGGTCGACTGTAACTTAGACATACATGCTTCTTTTACCACGTATTCACCATTATTTAGACTTGAAGCAACTTGATAATTAAATACTTTTATCATTTCAACTTCTGTGGCCATTTCGGCTATACGATGTCGCAACGCCTGAAATTGATCTATCGACTTGCCAAAAGCGACACGCTCGGACATATATTTAAGTGTATATTCTAGTGCATATTCTGCCCGGGCATGAGCATTTATGCCCATTATTAAGCGTTCTAGAGCGAAATGCTGCATTACATAATAAAAACCTTTTCCGCTTTCACCCATAAGGTGTGATTCAGGTATGCGTACATTGTCAAATGCAATTTCACCAGTATCAGAAGCCCTCCATCCTAATTTATCCAATTTGGAAGCACTTAGTCCAGGTGTATCACGATCTACAAGAAAGACTCCCATGGATTTTGGATTATTTTCAAAGTCCAACTTGGCAATTACTATAAGATAGTCAGAATAAACACCATTAGTAATGAAAGTCTTAGATCCATTCAGGATATAATG
>JAJCYJ010000990.1 GCA_029262975.1 Saprospiraceae bacterium | reverse complement strand
TCGGCAGTCTCAACTGATGTACAACCATTTGCTGATTGCACGGTCACTTCATAAATTCCAGGATTTGCAACTTCCGGAGAGGTCTCATTGCTGGTAAAACCGTTTGGTCCGGTCCAGCCTATGATCGTCTCAGTAGTAGTGGCAATTAAGCTTACAGAGGTATTGTTACAAGTCATGACACCACCTATAGTATTTACAGTAGGTGTATTAAAATCACTTCCAACAACTGCTGTAGCTATATCAGTACATCCATTATTCGATTGTACGGTTACTGTGTAAGAACCAGCGACATTGACTTCTGGGGAAGAATCACTACTCGTAAATCCATTTGGCCCAGTCCAACCTATAATTGTGCCATTAGAAGCGGCAGTCAGGTTTAAAGAAGTTTGATCACATGTCAATATTCCACCAGAAGCGTCTACTATTGGAAGCACATTATCACTAGAAACAGAAACTGTTGCTGATGAAGTACAACCATTGGCAGATTCGACGGTCACGGTATAACTTCCGGGAAACTGAACAGATGGGTTTGCTTGATTACTTAAGAATCCATCGGGGCCCGTCCACCCTATTACACCGCCATTCGTTGAAACACCAAGTGTTACCGATGTTACTGAACAGGTTAGTGTTCCTCCAGTCGCGCTTAGTGACGGGATGGAAGTATCTGAATTTACTACGGCTGTTGCACTTGCCTGACAACCATTGGAAGATTCAACGGTCACTGTATAAGTTCCAGTTGTACTAACAGTTGGAGAAGATAAATCACTTTCGAACCCATTAGGGCCTGTCCAACTCGTTACTGTGCCATTTGAAGTTGCAATGAGCTGAATACTTGAAATGTCACATGTCAAGGTTCCGCCGATCGCATCGACAGTTGGTGGAGCAATATTTTCTAATACTTGAATTGTTGCGTTTGCGGTACATCCATTATTAGCTAGTACTGTTACAGTATAGGATCCCGGAAAGCTTACTGATGGTGCAGATTCACCGCTGGAAAACCCATTAGGGCCTGTCCAACCTGTTATTATTCCATTTGTAATTGCTGAAAGGAGAACACTTTCTTCAGAGCAAGTTATAATTCCTCCATTCGCCTGGACTGTCGGTAATGAATTATCTCGTTCTACGATAACATTTTCGGTAGCAATACATCCATTTCCTGATTGAACTGTAACAGTATATGTTCCCGCCTCGCTAACTGAAGGAGTGACTAAACTACTGTTAAATCCATTAGGGCCTGTCCAGCTTGTTATAGTACCATCGCTAACAGCAGATAATAAAATACTCGTGTTATCGCACGTTAATAAACCCCCAGTCGCTGTGATTGTAGGCGGGCTTAAATCTTCGGTTACTTCCACAGTAGCCTGGTTAACACAACCATTTTCTGCTTGGACCGTAACGGTATAATTTCCGGGTACACTTACAGTAGGTGCAATAGAGTTGCTGCTATATCCGTCTGGGCCTATCCAATTTATAATCAAACCATCTGACAATGCATTCAAGTTTACACTTGTATTTGCACAAGTAATTGTTCCGCCTGTAGCGCTCACAGATGGAAGTGCATTATCCCTGGTTACTTCTGTAGTTGCAATGGCCGTACATCCATTTTCCGCTTGAACAGTTACTGTATATATGCCTTGAGTACCAACTTTTGGAGAAGGCATATTAGAATTAAAACCATTGGGTCCTGTCCAGCCAAGAATTATTCCGTTTGAATTAGCATTCAAAGCTACCTCGATGTCATCACAAGTGATGATTCCTCCCGTAGCACTAACCGTAGGTGCCATAAAATTACCTTCAATAAGTACATCTATAATAAGCGCACAATTTGAAGCATCTGTAATTGTAACCTGGTGATTGCCATCGTCTAGATTATATGCTGTTGGACCCGTCTCACCATTATCCCACAAGTATGCGTAATCTGCTTGTCCTTGCGTAACAACGATGGTGGCCATTCCTCCATCAGGATTACTACAATTTACACCTCCTGAAGATGAAATAAACGCCTCGACCGGGCATTCAACAGTAATAATTTGGGTGTGTGAAACTGCATTGTTACAGGCATCTGTTGCTGTCCATATTCTTGTTATTGTCCACCCACAAAGAGTGATTTGTTCAAATTCTTCTAGGGAAATTGTCGCTCCATTACAATCATCTGCCTGTACAATAGGAGGATTCGGAATATCAGAACAATTTACCGCTATATCACTTGGCAATATTGAGATAAAGAGAGGAGCTGCATTATCAGGAGTTAGCGTAATACTTTGTGAAGCACTTGCTACATTTCCGCATTCATCATCAGCAGACCAAGTCCTTATAATTGTACCTCCTTCACAAGGATCAAAGACCCCGCTATCACTTTGGACAAGTCCAATATCAGTATCACAATTATCACTAATCGTAGGATCACTAAATTCATAAGATTGTCCACAGCTTATCGTCACATCAGGATCTATATTTAAAAATACAGGGTCGGTTGCATCTATTATTGTAATAATAGATTGTGCCGCTTCAATATTTCCACATTCATCTAATGCACTAAAGACTACAGTTGTCTCGCCATTACAGTTCCTGTCGAAGGTCGAGAAGTCGTTGCTATATCCGACAGATGAACACCAATCTTCTGCAAAGCCCCCGCCTTGACTATCCAACCAATCTTGAATCTTTTGGCTTAAGAGTGGGTCTGAACATTCAACAGTTAGTGGTTCAGGGTTTATTACCCATACCGGAGGCATTCCATCTACCACATCAATTGTAGCTGTACAAATCGAGGAATTTCCACATTCATCAGTTGCCCTGAAAGTCACAAATTTTAAACCGGTCTTTTCTGAACACCCCCCGCTGAAGTTAACGATATCATAGTCATTCTCCATTGTAATTGTTGTTCCACAATCACCTACGGCAGAAACGCTATTTAGCCATTCTGTAATCTTCTCATTATAGAATAAATCATCACAATCTAATAGAAGTGTAGGAGGGCAATTAATTGTTGGGTTTCCAGGTTCGTTCACAGGTATAACCGCACTCTTCTGTACACTGTTATTATCACAGCCTGTACTGATCGTCCAGGTGATCTCTATTGTGCCACCACACTCATCAAAATTATCTGTCTTAATTCCTGGTGTAGTTCCAGATATCAGACATGATGCCGATACAGCGCTATTAGAATAACTTGCATTTGGAATTATAAAATCAGCTACTTCCTCACAACTTAAACTTGCCGGTAATTCCGGCAAAGTAATCGTTGGATTGGGTGCAGGAGT
>JAJCYJ010000989.1 GCA_029262975.1 Saprospiraceae bacterium | reverse complement strand
TGCTCGAATCTGGATGAGTAGTTGTGCCACCTTGAGTGCCAGAAGTTGACGTTTGTCCTGCACTTAAAACTGTGCCATCTGGACCTATTCTTGTGCTACCCGGCAATAATCCGATGGCTCCATTAATACAGGCATCACAATTGTTTTGAATAATCGTGATCACATCTTGTTCTGTTAAAATATCTAACTGATCTTTATCAATTTGCGCTACCCCGAATTCATCCACAGGGTATCCTGGCGGCGAAAATGGCTCTTTATCTTTGCAGTCAACAACCCCATCTCCATCACTGTCAAGGGTAACTCCTTTAGTATCAACCATACACCCTTCAGGTGTGTCTAATTCCTGATCTATTAAATCGAGTACCCCATCATTATCTTCGTCACTCCATTCAAACTGAGGCCGCGCCTTAATTTCTGCAATCTCCGTGAATACATTTTCCATCGGATTAATCCAATATAAAGGTTCTATACGTTTATTGAACCGCCCCATGTTAATACCAATAGTCAAATTAGTATAATGGGCTATATCGACATTATTAGACTGGTCTGAACTTGTCCTGAATTTTATACCATCCAGATAATCATTATCTGATGCAATGACCTGGTGTTCTAAACCTATATTAAATCTTTTGGATAATTTGCGCGATAGACCTACTGTTCCAGTAAATATTGGGTGAATATTAAAATCGTCCCCGAGCCTAAAGACCCCTACCTTCTGGAATGCCTCCGTCTCATATACACCATCATATATTGCATCCAGAGATTCCCCTATGGCTTGCCTCCCTGCACGAGTATCAAACAACTCACGGTTAAAATTCGTCCGTTCGCGTAAGTTGGTATATGGATTGCCTGCGGCATCTGTTAAGTCGAGCATGGTCTTGTTGTGATCTAGCCCAACACCGATACCGACATAGGTGTTCCATTTGTTTCTTTCTTTGTGAAACAAAACATTCCCTACATTGAATATAAGCTGAACAGCTCCATAATAGTATTTGGTATTATTCGCAGGAAACCAATCTGTCGCACCTTCCGTCGAACCATCATAAGATTCCCAACCGCTAAAATTATTTTTTGATTCAACTAGTCCTCCGCCCATAGATCTATGACGCCAGGGTTGTTTTTCCAATCCCTTTGTTGAACCATAAAATCCCTCAAATCTTATAGAAGTAAAATATGTAAGTGCTTTTCTAAAATGAATTCCTGTACCAAAACCTGCAAATGACCTTCTGTCTACATCACCGTCAATAAAAAAATGTCCTCCATGAAGGCCAAATTCCCACATATGTTTTGGTTGCGCAGAATATTTATATTGACCTAGTCTCCATTGTCTGTTTTGTTCAGGATCCTTGGTCATTTCATCAGTTATAACTGGAGCTAACCATGGACTTCTGTCATTAGGATCAAGATCTAAAGAATCTATCTGAGCAATGCCACCCATCACGAATGAAAGCGCTACAATAGCCGTGAGAATTACATTTCTAAATTTCATCAGTATTTTTTTGCTTCTGATCATTTCAGAATTTCCTTTTTTTGGGTATTTAAGCCGATTTGGGTTAAAAACTCCAATTCATGAAATTTCGAAAATGATCACACATACCTGCTCCCAGTGGTTCTATCAAGGGAGATCAAGGTCAAAATGTAATCTCGGGTAGGTTGTAGTATTAAAAAAACTAATATATTAAACGCTAAGGTACAAATAGATTACATATTATAAAATTATTTTATTTTTTAACATATTACGTTTTTGGGTTATATTTGGGTATGAATAATATGATAATCGACAGTGACATTCAACATATCAAAGGTGCCTCACTCCACCCCGAAAAGGATCAAATCAGTTTCATCGGCCCTGCAACAGGAGGGGATAAAATAAGAACTGAATTAGCATCATTTGAATTAGAGACGATTGTCCAAAACCTTTCGGATCTTGGTAATATCAATCATAAAAGCCTTCATTTAACCGATGATATAATCGTTGAGTTAACGGGTGATAAGTTGCAAACTTTAATTTGTACAAATGCCCGGCCCCCTGATTCATTTAATGATGAATTTTGGAAAAACTTTTATCATCCGGTATTCGTAACTAGTACACCGAGCATACATCATGAGCATTTTGCACAAATAGGAATTCAAAGACACTTATATCCTGTCGGGTTTGAATATAATCCAAGCAGTCATGTCAGGCTTGGAGAAGTCAGAAGCAATATGGAACGGTCGGAAGTCTTACTCCGTAATTCTGACATCATAGTGATAGATATGAATGTACTGCGTCTAGGCGATAATCTTGGTTCTAAATATTGTCAGACTTCAGGTCTTATGATAGAGGAATTATGCCAAATCGCTAAATACGCAGGTGCCTCCATAAGCCTGAAGACAATCATTTTGAACGGATATGATGAAAATCAAGACGAATATGGAATGATGGCGAAAAATATAGCACTTCTTATTTATTACATACTGGACGGAGTTGAAATACGGCAACGCGAACAAAATCAATCAGTTCAGTTACAGCGGTATACAGTTCTTCCAGATCATAGTGCTAAAGAA
>JAJCYJ010000988.1 GCA_029262975.1 Saprospiraceae bacterium | reverse complement strand
TATAATTGATAATTCTTCTTGATACTCAAGGGGAGCACTTAAGATATTGGAAATCTTTTGTCCGTTCACTTTATCAAGTTTATACCAGTTTCTTTTAAACTCTGTACGATAAAGGCTGGTATGAATATCAAGAAATGGTGTCAACTGGGTAAAATGTGTAATACTGTATTGATTCTGCCTAGTCTTAATCTTATCTTTTTGAGATCCCGTATACCTTCTCAAAGGGGCTTCACGAAAATCTTCATCCGTCAGACCGAGATATGTCTCATGCCCGGACTCTTCTGCCTGACCAAATTTGAAGGTAAGTGATTGATAAATCGGAGCATCCGGATTAGTATGAACCCTGAATTTGCCTATATAATCTTGTTTGGTAAATCCAGTATTTCCGCCTCCGTCAAGCTCTTTAAATCCATCCGTGCTATATTGAAGCGTTTCAACCAGGTAGGATATGTTTTTATGCGCATTTCCCAGGTTAGCATGGAGCATTCCATAATTATCACTTCCGGCTATCAAATCTGCATGGCCGGAGAAGTCCGTCGGAAGAGGTGTGGAAAGAAGATTAATCGCCCCTCCCGTTGTATAAGGACCATATTTGATCTGGCTACTTCCTTTCAATATTTCTAAAGCTTCCATTCTTCCAATAGAAGGGAAATAATAAGCTGCAGGGGCTGCATAGGGAGCAGGAGCGGCCAGTATTCCATCTTCCATTATCGTAATCTTCGAACTTCTTTCCGAACCTGTGGCACGAAGACCGATATTTGGTCTCAGGCCATAGCCATCTTCTTCCTGGATATTTGCACCTGGAATATTACGAAGTGTCCGATTGATGTCTGTATATGAAAACTTCTGAATTTCTTTTTGACCTATGAAATGAGCGGATCCGAGACTCTTGCCTACGCCAGACAGCCCACCTGTCATCGTTATACTTTCAACTACGATATCTGGTAAATCGTAGATTTTCTCAGTTAGGCTAATATCCAGCTTTAGATCATTATCAATATCAAATTGAATTGCCCTGGAAGCGAAACCAACACTATTAATTTTCATAGTATAGTGCCCAGTGAGCATATGATCGAAACTAAAATGCCCATTAACATTACTTACGGTAGCGAAATTAGTCCCTTCTATTATCATAGTTGCACCTATCACCGGGGTGCCATCTCCAATACTGGTAATAATACCACTCAACTTGTGCTGGGCATGGGTAACCGTAACATAGATAATAAACAACACACTTATACAACTCCGCATAATTCCAAGTTCAGGACGCGAAGTTATAGACATGACGCCTCCATAAGGATCATTAATATTTGGAATTATAAGCCGAGATTTAGGAGCAGACTACCAAATTTAGGTATGATGAGATCAAAGGTTAAAGACTTGTTTTGTCAAATGCAAAAGGCAAAATGTCTGTGACACTATCTACTTTGCATACGGCATGATTAGCTCCTACTACATATAAAGGAATAGGTTGCTCCTGGCGCTGTTCCATTTCTAGAATAACCTGACGACAAGATCCACACGGGAAGGGTGGAATTTCTTCGTGGTTTTTAAGAATTCTCGCTGTAGCCACAGCAAGTGCTAATATCTTCTTGCCAGGATGTTGACTGGCCGCAGCAAATAGGGCTACACGTTCGGCACACAAACCCAATGGATAGACCGCATTTTCCTGATTCCCGCCTTTTATTAATTTGCCGTCACTAAGCAAGAGTGCTGCACCGACCCTATAATTACTATATATGGCATAAGCGTCTTCCATGGCATTTATGCTGGCAGTGCAAAGGTCTATAATTTCGATATTACCTATAGAATGATAATCCTCAAAATAGAATATTCTGGATGTGTGACTAATTTCTTTCATAAAGCGTCAATATTCACAGGCAAAAATATAAACGCAAAAATCATGCGCAATTCTCATGGCATACGAGAGGGTATGGATATAATTGGCACTATCTGGTCATCTTTCTGAATCTGTATGTCAGGAGTCCGGCAGAAATAGTTAATCCAATGACTAATCCCATCCACACACCTGTTGGACCGAAATCCATGTAATTTGCACTGTAATAACTTATCGGTAGACCAAATACCCAGTATGCCATAAAGGTGATAGCAGTTGGAATTTTTACATCCTGGATACCTCTTAAGGCACCTTGCGCTACCACCTGGACACCATCAGAGACTTGGAAAATAGCAGCGATAATAAGAAGGCCAGAAGCAATTTTAATAACTTCAGGATCATTTATATAAATGGTAGGTAAGGCATTTCTGAAGATAACAAATATGAATGCAGCAGTAAGCATAAATATAACCACCTGAAAGATTGCGGACATGCCTGCCTTGTATACACCAATCTTATCATTTCTTCCAAGTTGGTTACCTACCCTGATGGTAGCAGCCATAGCAAATCCTGTACAAGTAAGGAAAGTCATTGCTGAAAGATTGATGGCTATTTGATGCGCAGCCTGTGGTACAGCTCCTAAAGTCCCCATTATTAAAGCAGCTCCAGCAAAAGCGGATACTTCAAAAAACATTTGCATTGAAGTAGGAATTCCTATCCTCAATACCTTTCTGAATACATTAAAAGCATATATCTTATAATTAGCGTTTTTTATATGTCCCCATATTCCTTTCCATCTAACTAAGATGAGGATCAGTATGACAACCATGATGATTCGGGCAAAAAGTGTACCCAAGGCTGCCCCCATAACACCAAGTGCCGGTGCTCCTAATTTTCCATAGATGAGCATATAATTAAAAAGAACATTGAATAAATTACCTACTAAAGAAGCAATCATCGCCGGCTTTGTTTCGCTCATTCCATCGGCATAGCATCTAAGCGTCTGAAAGAGCATCAGTGGAAGAAGTGACCAACCTGAAATCCTCAAATATGGTTTGGCCAATTCCACTACTGCTGGATCCTGACCGAGGTGTTCAAGTAAAGGCAAACCTACCTCTACAATGATGGCACAAGCGATGGCATAAGTTATGTTGATCACAAGACTGTGCTTGAACAACCGTCCTATCCTTCTGTGTTCATTTTTGCCATCTGCTTCAGCAATTAATGGTGGTAATGCAAATGAGATACCCATTCCAACCACCATAAAAGATATATATATAGCTATAGCCAGGGATACAGCAGCCAGGGCTGTAGGCCCTAATTGGCCAACCATGACATTGTCAATGAAGTTAACCATAACCTGACCGATCTGACCAGCCATGATAGGGAGGGCTAACTTTAAGTTGAGGCGAAAATCCTTTTTATATGAGTTGAATAGATCCATTGAAGATGCAAGAATACAGTAAGTATCGTAAGTCTTTCGCGATTTGCTACCACTAAGAACAGGATTGAAAGACAAATATTAGCCATAAGAGATAGCTGCTTAACTGATATTCTAATCATTTATCTCCAGATTCATTCAATCACATCCTTTTCTTAAAAAAAAATCACTTTTCCGTAATTCTGAATTTTAAATCATATAAGGTATTATTCTAATTTATAATTACCTGTTTTGTAATTGTTTGGACTGTAATCAAGCCTATATGATTAGAATATCCAATATGACGTCTACTTTTCAAAGTCGAATAAAAGAGAAGTTTTACGGCGATCGCCAATGTGTGGGTTGAAAGTGACGCCGTCTTAGAAGCATAATTATCAAATAATCAATTGACCCGACAGAAAATGAGAAACTTAACAACCACACTAACCAGAATCTTAGTCCTCTCGGCCTTCTTATTTTCAGTCAATATTACGATCGCTTCAGATATCGAATTGAGATTTACCACAGCTCATTATGATGAGAAAGCGCAAGAACTTTTTGTAGATGTACAAGTTCAGTATACACAAAGTGGACAATTGATTTTGGCAGGACAGAATTACAGATTTTACTATGATTCTGAAGTTTTAAGCCTTGATACTAAAAAAGCGAAGTCAAAATTGCCTGCTAAAAGTTATGGCCAAATGACTTTTGAAAGTCATCGTCAAGGAATTAAAGCAGATGATATTAATCAATTGATATTTGATGACAATCTAGGATTTGCCAACTTTTCAATTGACCTTTCAGATAATCTAAATGGTGGTATTACTTTAACAGAACAAGATGGTTGGGTAACAATAGTTACGCTTAAGTTCGATGTTCTTAAAAGCGATGAGAGATATGATATAGTATGGGGAAGAGAAGGAGTGAGTGACTTATATGCTACGGCTTTTGTAGAAATGGGACAATGGATGAGTCCAACAAATTTAAAGAGATTAAATATCACATATTTTGGTGACTTAACTTCGGAAGAAAAAAGTGCAAAACTTGCCACAGCTGTTGATATCCAGGTCGGACCTAACCCAGCGATTGATTTCATTAATATTTCATTCTTAGAAGAAGTTAAAAATGAAACAACAATCATAATGAGAAATGCAGTCGGTCAACAAGTAAAAAATGCCACGATTAATCCAGGGGCTCGAAGTACGACAATTGATGTTTCAGATTTAATTGGATCAGGGTATTTCTTAGAAATCTCTGATGCAGAGAAAAATATTACAGAGACAATACAAGTAATCGTTGCAAAATAGACTTGAGATAAGATATTAAAACTAGGTAGAAAACGGAAGCGCCAAAATTCATTTTGGCGCTTTTTTACTATAACAACTCCAGGTTAATCACCTGGTTGTCTCTACTAATAGTCTCATGCAATATTAATAATTACAATTGGGGTTCAGATAAGATCATATTTCTGCTTTATCTCTATTGGATTACCTACCAAACGAACCTTTTTTTACTTTGCGTTTCTAAAGAAAATATAGGATGTCCGGAAAGCAAGTTGGATATTATCTTGAAAGAACTACGCGTCAGGTAAAATTAGCTTTTACCCAGGCTTTTTTAGCGGAGGAAATAGATCTAACACCAGAGCAGTGGGTAATTTTAGATCATTTAATGGCCTCTAACGGGCTTTCACAAACCGACCTGGCAGGAAGGAGTTATAAAAATGCTCCTACAGTTTCGAGAATACTGGATGTGTTGGAAAGGAAAAAATTCGTAGAACGTCAAAGGTTTGATAACGATAGGCGACGATACAAGATTTATCTTACAGATGAAGGCAGAGAAATAGCGAAACGAGCTCTTCCGATTGCAGAGCAATTACGGACCCAGGGTTGGAATGGCTTAGATGATGAGGACTATGAGCGATTTATAAAGATTGTTGAAACAGTTTTCGGTAATTTTAATCTATAAAAGGCAGGTTCCAATTACATATTTAGAGTTTCTAATCGGAGTGACTTAATAGCCCTCTATGATGAACACCTTAAAAGCGATATTCATTTGTAACGAAGATCAAATAATAATGGACGTATAGCCGAGAATTCGTGTACATTGAATCCTGATATTATTTTTTTGTTATTAGTACTTTTGATTGGATATGGACAATGAAGACACACAGGCATTTGGATATTTCATCGATCGTACAGCGAAGGCGATTAAAGCTGATTTAAGTGATCGATTCAGAAAATTAAAAGCTGACATTACTCCTGAGCAATGGTTACTCCTGAGCAAACTTCATGCTAAGGATGGTCAGTCCCAGGTTGAATTAGGAGACAGTACTTATAAGAATGCGCCTACTATCTCAAGAATCATTGACCTGCTCTGTAAGAAAAATCTGGCTGTAAGACAGCCGTTCGAAGGAGACAGAAGAAAATTCAAAATTTATATTACACCACAAGGCAGACAAATGATTGAACTGACCATGCCACAGGTCATAAAATCCAGAATTGACGGCTGGGCTGGCCTTTCTACAAAAGAATACAAGGAATTTATTAGAATGATCAATCAGGTATTTGAAAATTTGAATCGATAAGACATTATTGGGTCTTTATAATTTCGGTACTTCTACCTTTTCGTCCACTGCTCGATTCGCTCCACAACACAACTTGTGGGTTATTGATCTTTACCGGACCATTGTAAATTCTTGTTTCGCCACCTTCGATATATTTTATTTCCAATCCAGGGAATGCAGTATTTGCTTGAAGCCGACCATCTTCAATAATAGCTCCGGGCTCTGGAATCCTATATCCGATCCCTTCCTCATATTGATCCAGAAGTCTCAGTGTCTTTTGACCAATTGTATTGGCAAAAAGATTCCATTCTTTTTCATAGACATCGTCAATCTTCTCAAGGTCTACTTCATTCATCCAGGCTCCCCGAGGCGCCCATGCACGTTCGGCAAAACCTAACATCTTAGGAAAAACAAGATAATCTATAGATGATTTATCCATCACGGTTTCACTCCAAAGTTGAGATTGAATACCCAAAAAGTTTAGAGCTCCGGTACGTGTTAATTTTTCTCTTGATTCTAAATAATCCCTTGATAATGGCTGTCCATTTCCATCAATGGGGTGTCGGTAAAATAAATCGAGCGGCTCTGTACCGAAAGCTTTCTCTGTATTAGCGAATCCTGACCAACTAAGGCCTATTTCATCTGGATCTTTATCATAGGCCATATCAAAATAAAATGCAGATGAATTACTCATAACGACCTGGAATCCGGCATTGGCAAGCTTGTAGATCATATCATCACGTCCACCACCGATTATAGCATTCCAGACATATGGCCGGATATTTTGCCCTCTTAATGACATGTCAATCTCTGTCGAATTATGACCATCTTCATTATGCGCTATCACCATTTCCTCCCAGCCAGCGGTTGTCAGATTATACTTATTAGTCACATCCTTCATTCTCTTCATAAAATAGGCGGGCAAATCGTTGGTATGATTGAGCTCAGGATGATTTTTAATAAATTCTGCACACATAGGCGACTTTTGCCAGGCACCATATGGCATTTCATCACCTCCGACATGAAGCGCTGTAATTGGAGCATTTGCCTCCTCGTACATAAGGACCAATTCTTTAAAAACCTTGTCCATAAAATTATATGCACCATCCCGGCATATACAGATTACACCATCATGCCAGTTTTGAGCGGATCCATATTCTGAGCGATCATCAGGGTCGTCTAGGCGAAAATATTCAGCTCCTTCCAAATCTCCGAAAGCATAAAGTTTATCATAGCGTGCTTGCATGGATTTTATCGCAGCCCTGGCATGCCCGGGTACATCTATTTCGGTGATTACTTCGATGTGCCTGCGATTAGCATATTGCAGAATTTCAATAAAATCAGCCCTTGAATAATACCCACTTCCATATGAGTCATCTGCATTAAGGCCCGAACCGTACGATGGCATCAAATGATCTTTTTCATTTGTGGTATATCCTCGTCTTCCACCTACTTCCGTTAATTCAGGTAATCCCGGTATCTCTAATCTCCAGCCTTCATCATCAGTTACATGAAAATGAAATTTATTCAATTTATAAATGGACATAATATCGATAAGGCGTTTGACACTTTCTTTTGAATGAAAATTGCGAGCCACATCAAGGTGCATCCCTCTGTAATCAAATCGCGGTTGATCAGTTATATCAATCCCCCTGACATGTAATTCTCCTGTCGGGTTTTCTAATTTGGCATATTGCAAATATTGTAAAAGTGATTGTATGCCATAAAATATTCCAGATGCAGATTGTGCTGTTATATTTATTCCGGAATGATCTATCCGTAACTGATAAGATTCCAGGGATACATCAGCACTTTTTTCGATAACCAATAATATATCTGAATCCCCACTATTATCATTTATAGTTATCCCCAGTTTTGATAATCCATTTTGCAAAAATGTAATTTCATTTTCAAGCCCATCGCTGGCAGAATAAGTTGCATAATTCCCCAGCACTTTCTCTTCATTTAGATACTTATATGATACAGGTCTTGGAATAAA
>JAJCYJ010000987.1 GCA_029262975.1 Saprospiraceae bacterium | reverse complement strand
GGTGAAGTGGAACTGTTAAATGAAGAAATTGTAGTTAGACCCAGGGGAATCACCCGAAAGAGAATTTGTGATTTCCCTCCATTGATGCTCAAAGTGCCGGATGACAATTTGGAACAATTTGGTTTTTTTGAAACTGACAATATCAAATTGCTCGGATACTGTAAAGACAATGAACGATATCGTTCTTACGTCTTAAAGGAGTATCTGAATTATAAATTATGCAACTTATTAACCGAAAATAGCTTTAGGGTAAAACTGACAAAGATCAAGCTTGTTGATTCTGGAAATGAATATCCTGACATGGAACAGTTAGGATTTGTGATTGAACCAATAGATGAATTAGCATTAAGAATTGGTTGTGACCTACTGCCGGAGGATGTTCCGGTTACATCAGTACAAAAGGATCATTATAAAAGCCTCGTTGTATTTCAATATATGATTGGAAATTCTGATTGGAATTTCAGTGAACGACATAATGTCAAGTTGATTAATTGTAACGAAGCATATGGGCCGCTTCCCATACCATATGATTTTGATTATTCAGGTTTTGTAAATGCTGAATATGCTGAACCCCATCCCTCTTTGCCAATAGCAAATGTAAGAGAACGATTATTTCAATGGCGCGGGAGCCTGGATGAAGACTTTAAGGAGACTTTTGCGCTATTTTTTGATAAAAAATTATCCTTTTATAAATTATGCGAAGAGTTCTCTTTTCTTACCGAATTGGAAAGGAATGAATTATTAGCTTATCTCGACTTATTTTATGAAAATATTTCATCTAATGATATCATGAAGAAAGAAATGGAAAGGGCACGGTCCAAATCTTGATCTATTTTCGACTTTATAATTGTGACAACGGCCATGATATAAAACTTATAGCGTAGTCGCTACTCACTAGTTTATAATTTTTCTAATTTGATTTTTTATTCGATGACTTCAGGCAACTTGAGTATCCCTCCTCCATTTATAATCAATTCATCAACATGACCGGCTATGGTTTCGTCGTGCGATTTAAAATGCATATGGGAGTTGCTCGTATGATGGGTAAATATGCCCTTGTGAGCTGAAGAGTAAAATCCGATAATTTCGACTTTTTTCATTTTTAAAGTTCCTGACAAACCTGATGCAATATGCTTTTCATGCGAATGTTCTGTATCTCCTTCTTTCCAATTGATTATATGCCACTTTAAAATATCGGGGCTGCACTCTAAAATAAATGGAAATGGTTTTTTTATATTTATACCCTGTCTCTTTGCCTTTTCAGCAATGAACTTTTCGAGCCTTTTTGTTGATGTATGCTGCTCAGAGAAAGTAATTGAATGCCATTTTGGTACACGGGCATATACCATGAGGGTAGCCTCTATATTAAAAGATGAATCTAATCCAATTGAACCTGCATGTACAAATGAATGAAGTGGCAGACTATTAAATATTTGAATTTCTCCTTTTAAATTTTCAAATGCTCCTAATCCAAAGATGTTGGAGCTGTCGGCCAATTCGGCTACATTATATTTGGAAGAGATATCTCCTTCTTTCATCATCTTTTTCAATGCTCCATGATAAAAGACTTGAATTCCGCCTGATGAGCGATCGGGAGCTTGACAAGCTGGAAGACAACTCAACAAACATATGAGCAACAAGAATGGAATAAACGTATTCATCATTCTCGAAAATATATTTCTACTTTTAAAAGTGTGAACAAACTTCTTATTGGTATTCATTGAGATAATTTATCAGTGTGCGTTGGCTTAAATCGTGTTCTTCAATCCTCCCGGTCTGCAGATTAGGGTGCTAAAATTCAATACCAGGAGCTAATAGCAATCTAAAAACTAATAGTAGTACCATGAGCAATACCATTGATGTCCATAATACATTGTCTTTTAATCCATTTACAACCTGGCTTTGAGGCGTTACGCTATAGGACATAGACCATATCCAGGGAATCGTAAATACAAATAACAAAAATGGCGATATTGCCTGGGTTATGGGCGGCACCCTGAATGGAATGATTAATAGGCATCCTAAGAACGCGCCACCAACAACAACAAATCGGATATATTTTATTCGGTTGTTAGGATTACTCAAAGAAGTAACTTCCGGCGATAATTCAAGCATTGGTTTTATGCACCAAATACACACCAATATGGTGCAAATAATACTTAAAATAGCCATTGCAATTAAAAGGTTATTGTTGATATGCCAGTAACCAACCAAAGCTTGTCCAACATCAGTACCAGGATCAAAGAATGCCACCATAACTTGAAGAAGAGACTGCGTCAATCCCTGGAAAGCCATCCATAATGCAAATAGTTTCATGGAACTTCGGCCATTCCTTATTCTTTGAAACCAAAAAAGACATATCAGACCTATTATAAATATGGCCAGGGCGCCGGATCCTTGCATTAAAGCATCCATATCATGATGCCCTTCCCAGTTATGATTGTTGTGATATAGAGTCGCCTTAAGACCGAGTGATTTCTTGCCCAAGACAAGGAATAATTCCTGGAAAAAGAATATCACATTATAGGCAAGGGCATATGCTACAGCGGAATTGAGTATAGAATAATAGCTGATAACAAGACTGGACGTCGGGTTCTTTTTTCGATTTATTATATTAAATATTCCAATTACAAGCGGTCCCAGGATTAGAATTGTAAAGAATATTCGGGCTAAAATCATATGTGATTAATCTGTAGTCCTTCCGGCTCTGTAGCCATATGCTATTGACCGTGGACCTCCTGACCATGCTCCATAAAACCGATATCCAATGGGTGAATGAGGATTGAAGTCAGAGTATATAGTGCCTACTTCATAGTAGCCCCCACCTCGATATCCAAATCCACCTTCCTCATTGTCACTTTTCGGCCAATCGTCGTTAGTCGCTTCGCCAAAGTTGAGGATTCCATCACCGTGGCTACCTTTAAAATTTCGTCCGATTGAGTTGCCAATGGTGATTACTTTTTCCCAAAGACTTCCACTCAAATCCATGACCCAATAATAAGACGCACCTAGGATCGGTCTTGTTACATCCGTCAGTTCACTTTCGCTGTGGCCATTGGCAAAGACAAGCTCTCCGTAAGGTGACACATATCTTTCTAATCGATCATAAGTATTTGTGCCCCACACAAATTCTGCAGGAATAGGTTGCGAAGGACCTCTTGCGGCTTTTGTATACTCCAATTCCGTGATGGGTCTCAGACTCGCCCAATCTGTATATGCCAGTCCATCCGTAAAACTGATGAAGTTCATCGGGCGCTGTGGGCTCTCAGCAATGTATTTTCCATGCTCCAGCCTTATACCTCCTCTCTTATTATAATAATCTAATCCGGCAATCGGCGCTCGCTCAAATGTCCATCCAGGTGGTATTTTATTTAGGAAATCAGCATATTGTCCCTGGGTCAATTCATACTTCATTATGTAATATGCATTATATCCTTTTGGAAAATCTTTTGGAATAGGACCTTTTTGATCTCCGTTATAAATGGTTCTTTCACTCCAATAATACAGTTGACCCTTTTCCGGGCCAACGGCTATTTCATCTTCTGAGGTTATAGAAATTAATCCATCAGGATTTCCGGTGCCATCACTTTTATAGAAGGAAGCACGTTTAATGGAAGCATTATCAGGACTGCCAAGCGTAAATGAACCTTCAGGTATATATACCATTTCCAACCCATGAACTGATAAACCCGTTAATTTTGATCGCGATGGAGTTTGGTTGATTGTATCCAGAATCAATTGAATTTTCATATCAACATCACCCTGAAATCCAGGTTCCGGATAAAGAAATAGCCCCAGGCTATCTTTCGAAACATTTATAATGGGTGTGGAGGAACCTTCTCTGACCTTTAGTATTTTATGTCCTGTAGCACTTAATTTGACATGATTGTTCCATGGACCATTGAATTTCATAAAGATCCATACAGCATCATGATTCTTGTCATTGTGCCAGGCATTTTTCCATTTGATATCAAATATTACACTTGGGGGCGTATTTAAGACATCACCTCGATTAACACCTCGAACATTTGAAATAACAAGGTCAGAAGACATGACTTCATTACTGAAAAGCAAAAGCAGCATAAGCGAAAGTATTTTGGCTATTTTCATATTCCTAATGTTACCTTATAGTTGTATATCATAACGGACGGGAATGCTATTTTATAGCATGCATCCTGTTATTTCGCTTATTGTGTTCAACTTCTGCAAGTCCTAATGTCTCCATAAGATTTGGCATATACATGCCAA
>JAJCYJ010000986.1 GCA_029262975.1 Saprospiraceae bacterium | reverse complement strand
TCCAACAAAACCATGGTCCTCTTGGCGCTGCATATCCCGATGTTGCCTGGGGGGTTGAAGGTGATACACCTGCATTTCTTTCATTAATTCCGAATGGGTTAAACGAATCTGAGCATCCTGAATGGGGTGCCTGGGGTGGGCGTTATGAACTATATGTGCCTGATTTTTCCAAAACTAAGGAAGGAGGATCAATTGTAATTAAAGCCCCGGAAACGAGGGCTATCTGGACCAATGCCGTCGATCAATATACCCCATACTTGCTTCATGAATACGGCCGTTCGTTTAAACGTGATACTGTCTCATTTAAAA
The DNA here is from genome assembly GCA_029262975.1 of Saprospiraceae bacterium. Classification (GTDB taxonomy): domain Bacteria; phylum Bacteroidota; class Bacteroidia; order Chitinophagales; family Saprospiraceae; genus JAJRXG01. The sequence goes on along the minus strand of JAJCYJ010000986.1, from coordinate 6,130 downwards.
CTGACAAAGTTACTTTATGGCGGTGGAGGGATGATTTTCAAAATGATTTTGCCGCCCGCATAGATTGGTGTTTAATGTCCTACGAAGAAGCCAATCATCCTCCTGTCCCTACCTTAACTCATCCTGATCAGATTACTGTAAAGTCAGGCGAAGACTTCACCCTGGATGCTTTTAACACGACCGACCCCGATGATGATAGTTTCAGTTTTCTTTGGTTTAACTACCCTGAAGCTGGTACTTATAAAAAAGAAATTCAGGTGAATGGTGCAGAAAATGTGCATTTGGCGTATTTCACAGCCCCGGTTGTAGACAAGAATGAGACCGCCCATTTTATAGTAAAAGTAACTGATAGAGGTGAACCTCAATTATCAAGATATAAAAGGGTAGTTGTTTCTATATTACCTAAATGAAATATCAATCGACTATGAAGCCGCAGCTATTAGACAGTTGGAACAAAATGATGACTGGAATTCGAGCAGAAATATTTTAATTGAAATAAGAACACGCCATAATCAAACTTGAAATTAACTATGAAGAGTGTTGTATCATTTGGCGAACATGGTCATGGAATTAAAAATGCATGAAGATCGGATCCTAGAAATACGTGGTGCAGACCGATGCATTTTATGTTAAAAAGAACTAGATATTTATATTTGAATTCTTTAGCATTGAATATGACAACACTTCAAACAGGAAAAATGATAAAATCACTCATAACAACCACTTATATATTATTCTTAGCATTTTTGCCAAGTGTGCTATTTGCTCAATTATATGTAGACTCGATAATTGATCAGACTTTCAAGAATACCTTATCACTGCATAAAGAATTAGTAAGCATCCCCAACCTCCCCGAGAACAGTGAATTGATGCTTGAAAACATAAATTGGGTTGCACAACAATATGGTAAATTAGATTTCAATACGACTCTATTACCGTCAAGCACTCTTCCTATATTATTAGCCGAAAAAAATTATAATCCGAATTATAAAACTGTACTTTTCTATTTTCACATTGATGGGCAACCAGTGAATCCTGATTCATGGAATCAACAGGATCCATTTATCCCCGTCCTGAAAGAAAAAGATTTAAATGGAGAATGGCAGATTCTGGACTGGAATAAATTGGATGGAACCATAAATGATGAATGGCGCATATTTGCTCGAGCGGCAGCAGATGATAAAGCCCCTATTATTATGCTCTTGTCTGCTTTGAAAATTATAAAAGCCCAGAACAATTATCCAAAATTCAACATAAAGATAATCTTTGACCCAGAGGAAGAATATGGATCCGATGCCCTTTTATCAACTTTGGATAAATATAAGGAGTTGTATGCTTCTAATTATTTTATCGTCATGGATGGTCCTGCTCACGATTCCAATAAACCAACGCTTACATTTGGATGTAGAGGAATAGCTACCTGCACAATCACCACTTTTGGAGCAAACCTGCCGCAGCAGAGTGGACATTTCGGTAACTATGTGCCCAACCCTGTCTTTAGCTTGGCTAATTTGTTATCGAGTATGAAAGATGAGCATGGAAGGGTTTTGATAAAGGACTATTACAAAGGTGTTGAAATAGATGCGGCTACGGATAAGTTATTAAAATCTGTTCCTTTCGATTCAATCGAATTTAATAATAAATTAGGCATCTATACTTCTGAAAAAGTTGGCAGAAATTACCAGGAGTCAATTCAGTATCCATCTTTAAACATTAGACAAATTGGTACCTCATGGACAGGAGAAAAATTAAAAACGGTGATACCAGAATATGCTACTGCAAGTATTGATGTGCGGCTGGTTCCAGAAACTGATGGAAAAACGCAATTGCAAAAAATGAAAAAACATATTGAGCAGGAAGGCAATTATGTTATCGATAGAGATCCCACAGATGAAGAAAGAAGAACCTATCCTAAAATTGTAAGCTTTAATACATACAGAGCGGTAAATTCTTTTAGAACAGATCCAAATTCTGATTTCGGAAAGAAAATGAGAATGCAACTTGCCGAAAACTTTGGCTTTGACCCTGTTGTAGTAAGGATAATGGGAGGTACTGTTCCGATTGTACCACTAATAGATAAACTCCAGGTGCCTACCATAATTGTCCCAATGGTAAATATGGACAACAATCAGCATAGTCCAAATGAAAATATAAGAATCGGAAATATGCGACAAGGGATAAAAATTTGTTTGGCTATTTTGAACAATAAACTTTGATGTTTCATATAGATGCTTTTAATGTATTTGGAAAGATTAACAATAGGCAAATGAATAAAACCAAGTGATCGTAGCCTCAATGTCACTCCACATCGCTACACCTCTTTTCTGACTTTGTTTTACTCTTCATTCGATCGATTAATGGAATTGTGGTGCCCGTTTCGTCATTTTGTGTACATTTGTTGGAGCATCAACGGGCTCTTTTTAAACTTAACTTGTCACTTTATTTTAAGATTATAAAAGTGACATGGTGAGGTTTGCATCAGATTGGAAGATTACACCGACTGATGTTGAGATCAGCAAGAGAAATCAAGCCACATCACTTATTGACTGAGTAATCAGGTATCCTAATCGCAAGTAGAAAAATAAAAAATCTCGACAATTTAAATGCAATGAAAAAGTATAGAATCTTTATATTTATAATATTTATGTCCACTAATATTTTCTCTCAAAATCCAAAGAAGTCAGAGTCCATTTTGGTCAATGGAAAAACTATTTATGTTGAAGTTTATGGTGAAGGAATACCTTTGTTTCTCTTGCATGGATACACTCTTTCATCCAAATCCTGGTTGCCTTATGTCGAGGATTATGATAAAGAATATGAAGTTTACTTAATTGATTTAACTGGACATGGAAGATCTGACTCTTTTAAAGAGGATCTATCTATAAAATCAGTTGCTAAGGATCTCAATTCTTTAGCGCAATATTTCAATTTGGATAAAATTAAAGCCATAGGTTTTAGTTTTGGAGGTGACGTTCTTTACCAGCTCGCCTTATTGAATCCATCTTTGATAGAATCAATGATAACGATCGGAGCGGTAGGGTCCTGGACAGTCAATGATTTTCCTGAATACAGAAAAGCTTTTACATTTGAAAATCGATTCAATTTTCCATGGTTATTAGAAAATCATGGAACAGATGAAAAGATAAAAGCTTTAATGGATCAATTTAGTAATTACACGGTCAAGTTAACCAATGAAGAATTGCAATCCATAGTACCCGAAGTATTGATCATACTTGGCGATGAGGATGAAGGTATAGATTTAGAACAGGTTGTTCGGGTCAGGAAACACCTGCCGGAATCTGATCTTTGGATATTGCCAAATGTAGCGCATGGCGCTCATGAAGGTCAGACCAAAGATGAGTTTATTGTAAAGTCAAAAGTCTTTTTGTCTAAAAAATGAAATTTTGAGTTATCGATATAATTTTATTCTGTCCTTAGGTTTGTTGTGATGTTTCCCCAGACGACTTTTTCAGAAGGGTTTAGTAATGAGATAATTTTAAAAGACCCCTTGGTGACTATTAACAGTGAAAATACAAAAAATCAATGCTGACATTCTTTGAATTATTATATAAAAGCACTATCTAAAAAATGGACAATGATGGAAGGTCTCCCTTTAGTTGCCACACTTCATGTACCAGTCGTTGTGAAGACTAATAGAATATAAATGAAGTTTTGCTATTCAAAATGCTATCCCGATAAGGGAGAGATCGAATTTTACAGAGATGAAATAGATGCAGCTCATGTTATTGATTTATTCAACACTTTCGGTTGGTCAAGTGAATTGGAGAAAGAGATAAAGTTTTACAGCCCATCACTGGAAATAAATAGACTAAATGATAAAGCTAAATTGATAATAAGTGGGATTGGAAATGGACGATTAGAAAAATTTATAATCATGTTTTTTGTTCCAGACAGTACATTTATTGAAGATGTTTTTAATCCCGCGTCGTATAAAAATGCAAAATTATTTGAAAGTGAATTCGTTCCGACTAAAACATTTGAGTTACTGACATTATTCTTAGAGGGGTGTGTCAAAGAGATAGAAGAGGAATTCGTTATAAATAAGTCGATAAATATTAACTACCGAGAATTAAGTTTTGTTGAAAAATTAATCTGTCGAATCGGAGGTTCATTATTGGCCCTGCTCATGTTTTATATACTTATACTTATGATTCGCGATGGTGTTACTGGTTGGCCATTAGTAATCGTTGGAGGTTTATTTCTGATATTTGTGGTCGGGTCTATTAAATTCGAAATGAATCTGAGAAATGACAAATCCTCATAACAATCTTCGTTCATACCAGTAAATTCCTTTTATCGTAGGGTCTGCAGATACTTTCACCGTTATTCTTCAAAAAAAATATTGAATATGAAAAATTTGATGTGTATGATAATTCTTCTTTTAGGATTCACAAAATTGTCAGTCGCTCAGCAGGTTTTTTCTAACCACCCATTGAACGCTGAATTTATAACAACTGACTATGATAATTTTTGGAACCTTTATGATCGGCTAGATACTGTATCAGGGAATCCATTTGGAGCATACCTGGACAATGCTTCAGATGGTCTAAAGCCTTTTGTCGATTACATTAATGCTGATTCATTATATCAAACTGTTCTAAGAAGAAAAGAGGATTACTTAAAATCAAGACATGTGCTTAATGGGATTGAAACGAAAAAGAAGAAGAAAGTGCAATCTTCTTATGCCGCACTTAAGTATTGGTATCCAGAAGCAACATTCCCTCCTGTTTATTTTGTTGTTGGAATGTTTACTACTGGAGGAACTGCGTCTGAAAATGGACTTGTAATCGGTTCTGAGATGTTGAAAAATCTGGACGGGCTTAATGGTCTTATTGCACATGAATTAATTCACTATCAGCAAAATGTTTCAGGAGAGGATCATCTTTTGAAGCAATCTATCATTGAAGGCAGTGCTGATTTTATCGGCGAAATGATTTCTGGTGAACACATTAACCAGGTTTCATTTAGGTATGGAAATGAAAATGAAGAACAACTCTGCAAGGAATTTGTCTCGGTTATGTTGAAAGATGATTATACAGATTGGTTGTACGGAACAAGCGGGAAGGATAAAAGACCAAATGATTTGGGTTATTGGATTGGTTACAAAATAACAGAGGCATACTTCAACAAACAAGTAGACAAAAAGCAGGCAATAAATGATATATTGAATATCACAGACCCGATGGATTTATTGCAAAAAAGTAGCTACCTGGAAGGGTTGAGAAAGAAGTTAATAACGGAATCACCGCAATGTATTTAAAATTACAACGCTCTATGGGATGCATCATTTCAGATATCCTATATTGTCGATGATTATAAAACTAAAATAGCGTCCGAATTCAAAAATAATTGAAAACAAACAATTAGGCGATGGATTTACAAATGGAACTGTGGCAGTGGTAAATGGTTGATACACTCTTATCGGTTGGGGAGTAAATAAGATTTCAGATGAGTCAGTATATATGATTTCCGGTTCCGGATTTCTTAAAATACCGAATAGAACAGAAACCTTATCCGAAGGAGATGCTGCATTTATGCAGAAAGGTCAACGAAGTGCATGGAATGAAATCAAATTAAAAATATTTATACCTTGTATTCCGGCTAGGACAAACGAACAACATGAATTGATAAAATAGCGTCGGCATGCAGAAAATATTAGCCTCCGAAGTTGGACATAAATCAACATGTTATTTTTTTTGACAAGAAATTATTATAAACCGTACGCACGATAATAGCAATCATGAAACTAATTTTAATTCTTGCTTCTATATATCTTGGTTTTAGTTGTTGTAAAGAAACAATTGTAAATAACTCTGTAGATTCCAAGAAGGTAAGTACCTCAGAAAAAGTCTGGGTTGTAACCACATCAGATGAATGGCTTAAAAATGAAGGACTACTAAACGTTGAATGTATAATTTACGACAAATTAAATGGCGTATTCTATGCAACAAATGGCTTGGATTATAAAGTTGGATCCGATGGGTTCATCTCCAAAATATCTGAGAAAGGCGCTCTTCAGAAATTGAAATGGATATCTCAGCTGAACAGACCTACTGGTATGGCAATCATTGATTCTTTTTTGTTTGTTGCTGATGTCAATGCCCTTGTT
>JAJCYJ010000985.1 GCA_029262975.1 Saprospiraceae bacterium | reverse complement strand
AAATACTAAGTACTGTTTGCTTGTTGCGCTGGTTACCGACAAATTGATGGATTGCTTTTGTACCTTGGCGAAGGTAACAGTAATATTTTGGTATCACGATCTAGACAGCTATTAGCATGGGGTGTTCATTTGTTCACATCTCTTGGCTTACTTTTCGCTTTTCTCGCACTTATCGCTATAGACAGTCATGACTGGCGACAATGTTTTATATGGCTTATCGTCTGCTTTATCATTGATTCTGTAGATGGTAGTCTTGCCAGAAAATTTCAGGTTTCTGAGGTTTTGCCTCATATGGATGGTAAGGCCATAGACTATGTCATTGATTTTGCAACATATGCAATCATACCCGTTTATTTTTTCTATCGGGCGGAAATGGTCGCAGCACATCTTATGAACTTCAGCGTAGCTATTATGCTTCTGAGTGCAGCGCTATACTATGGCAAGAAAAACATGGTAGCGGATAATCAGTACTTTATCGGCTTTCCTGTGTTGTGGAATTTTGTCGTATTCTTTCAGTTTTTCATTTTTCAAAATAATAGCACACTCAATTTTATTTCCGTCATTTTATTTGGTATCCTCCACTTTGTTCCTATTCGCTACGCTTACCCAAGTATGACAAAGAAATATTTTTGGTCTCACTTGATAATATCCGTGGTGGGCATATATAGCGCTCTTTATGTATTATATCTTTATCCCGGCAGGAATGTGTTATTTGAAGCAGGTACGATAATCGGAGGTGCTTACTTTGCCTTATTTGCTATTTTTGATACGTTCAAAAAGCAAAAGGAATTTACAAGGTAAGGTTGATACTCATATCCGTAATTGGTCTATTGGAGCAGGCATTCACGGTCATGCGATTCGGAATATTCTATCTTATCGTTCCGATAGTCGAAAATATTCCTGTCCTAATCTTTTTTACATATTTATTTCCCCAACCTATAGTACTTTTAAGGTCATTACTATTTAACTAATATAGCATGAGTAAATTCGAACAAACAATCGAAACATTTAAAAAATCTTTTCAGGACAAACTCAAAAGAACAGATTACGATGAAACACTTTTGAGAGCAATAGCCAAATCACTAGGTCCTTCAATATATGAAAACGACTTCTCCAAGGTGGCTTGTTCAGACAAGAAGGAATTGGATGAAGTTAAAACGACATTCCTGATTGGTAAACTGGGACTGATAGACAGCCCTGAATTAGATGATGCTATAAAGGAAGTTTGTGCCACTATGGGTAGTGCAAATCGCAATAAGTATAGAGTTGTATTTTACTATTTACTAGTAGAGAAATTTGAGAAACGTGCAATATTTGTCATGAAGGAAAAAGCAAAATCGGAAAAGAAGAAAAAGATTGCTGAAGAACCGGTGGTTCATGATGCATTATCTGATGAGATTATAGATAATTATGCGCTATATGCGGCAGGTGCAGGATTAATTCCTATTCCAATTATTGACCTGGTCTCAATCTCAGCTGTTCAATATAAAATGATAAAAAAGCTCGCGTCCAATTATCCACACGTTGTATTTAATGAAAACAAGACAAAATCCGTACTGGCAGCTATTGTCGGAGGAATGGGGTCTTTGGAATTAGGAATTTTCACAAGAATACTCTTCAAGAGCGTACCTTTTTTCGGGCCTATCATTGGCGGAACGGCTGTCTCTGGGTTCGCCTATTTTTCTACGAAGTCTATAGGTCAAATATTTGATGATCACTTTGCCTCTGGAGGAGATTTATCTATTAGCGAGCTGTCTATCCAAAAGATGAAAGACACTTTCAATTTTAAAATTAAAAAGAGCAAGGTCCCTAGTTAAGAGCTGTCATTTTATAGTTAATCGAGCGCCACATTTAAGGACTTCAATTCCCTGGTGTGCCTCCCTGGCGATGTTGATAAAGTCATCTGGGTCCACGGTATTAAATGAAAACATGTGATAATGGCATGGAATGAGCCATCGAGCGTTAATTATTTTTGCCATTCTTACAGCTTCTTCAGCATTCAAATTTCCAGCTACCCGTCTTTCGGGTTTATCCCCATTGATGGGAAGAATAGCAACATCGATAGAAAATGGTCGTAAGGCTTCGATTGCTTCTTCACACCATATTGTATCTCCACTGTGATAAATAGTGTAGTTGCCAAATTGGAAAATGTACCCCATAAAATGACAGTTTCCCAGATCATCTTTTTCTAATTTATTATGAGCCGCTGGTATACCAAATATTTTAATACCAGATTCTAATTGACATTGTTCACCCTCATTAAGACATATTAATCTTTCCGGTATAATCTGAAGTCTCTCGGCGACAAATTTTTTATTTGCCCTGGGTACAACGATTTCTAACTCTGGATTTACATTTAATAGAGGAATTAAAGTAGCACCGTCCAGATGATCCGTATGATTGTGACTACTGGTAACCACATCTATAAAATCCAATTTTTCAGGTTTTATGACCAACTCTGTCATCCTGATATGTTGCTTGCCCGTATTTGCATATTTAACCGTCAAGGAATCGGATAAGTACGGATCAATTAGAATGTGTCTGTTGCACCATTGAATGAGAAATCCGCTTTGACCCAACCACCATAGATGGAATCCACTCTGATCCCTTCTTGCTTCTTCAATATCTCTAAGTAAATTATCATCTTTTTGAAATGCCTTAATCATGGTTGACAATATAGATGTTTTGGAGGATATAGAACTATCAGAATTACTTTACAGCGTGATTTTATACCCGATGTATTCAGGACATTAGGATGTGGGGCAACGGGTGCAAGACCCGCTGTCAAGAATGGGTGTGAGGTTTTGTACCTGATGCACTTTCGACATCACTTTAAGACAAAGTTCTGTTTATCGTGGGTGTTCATTTCTCTTCGTTCTCCTTTTGTTGTGCTAACATTTTTGTAAAAATGTCATTTAATAGAGACGACTTAGTGAAAGGAATTATAATCTCTCCGGGAGTCGGCTTCTCCCCTCCAGATTGAATAAGCCCAAATTGTTTTACACTGGCATAAAATGGAACCAATTGCTTTAGAGCCGGAGATAATACCCATAAGTTTTTCAATCCTATATTATTTAATTCTTTGGGGTCCTGCATTATATTAAAGACTTGTGGCGCCCACAATTCATTATAATTACGGTCTTCTTGAGACACCCCTTCGTCTTTAAAGTAAATTTTAAATTGACGCCATTTAGCGGCAATAAATGTTTCGTCATGAAAAAACAGGACACTTTCCCTCGCAGACTTAACACCTGTATAAAATAATTGCTGTTGATCCACACCATCTATAGCCCGATCAGTGGGTATGTCAGCATTGACTATCCCTGCGAGCGTGGGCAAGAGGTCAGTAATCGAAACAATTTCGTTACTCGTTTGAGCGGCTAATATTTTTTCTGGCCACTTAGCAATCATAGGCGTGCGGATCGAGCCTTCATGGACACTTCCCAAATATCCTCGAAAAGGCCCCGAATCTCCGATGTCAGGAAAGTATGCCCGGTCCGGTCCATTGTCACTTGCATAGATGATAATTGTATTGTTTTCTATGCCAGCATCCTTTACAGCTTGTACTATTTGGCCTACCCGGAAATCATGCTCCATCATTAAATCAGCAAACTGTCCATTACCAGATTTTCCTTCAAAATCGGGATGAGGTATAGGAGGATGATGAACTGCTATCCAGGGTATGTAAAGAAAAAATGGATCTTCTTCATTTGCATGATCATGAATATACTTTGCAGACTTCTGTTGTATAATTTCATCCATAATCGGTCGTGCTTTCAAGTCATAAGGCATCACCGGCTGCACGCCATCTTCTGATGTACCTTCAAGCACATAAAATTTCTTAACAAAAGAAGAATCATATCCGGGTCGGGTCTCCCAACTGACAACATCAGTGCTACTTGGGATGCCCCACCATTCATCAAATCCCTGGTCTGTGGGAAATCTTCCCGGTTCTACACCCAAATGCCACTTTCCATACATTGCAGTCTGATATCCTTTATCCTTTAACATTTCTGCCATGGTGACCTCCCATGGAGCTAAGCCCTGCGGTATACCCTGGATAGGAATGGCTCTTGTAGTACCAGATCTTACCGCATATCGTCCTGTCAGCAGTGCAGATCGCGATGGTGTACATTCGGATTCTACATTAAAGTTGGTAAATCGAATACCCTCCTTTGCCAGTTGATCAATATTTGGTGTTGGCGCACCCCTGATAATTCCACCTCCATAACAACCCAAATCTCCGTATCCCAAATTATCTGAAAGCATCAAGATGATATTAGGACTTTCTTGTGCTTTTAAAAGACCAATGACCGAAAATAGGATGATCAGGATTGTAAGTTTTTTCATTTCTACCTTAATTATTTCCAATAGTAGGAATAAAAAAACATATGTTTTTACACTTGCATTAAGGCGTATACCAAATCGGTGAGCTCCACGCTCTTTCCTGGATTGTTGGAGCAACTTCGGAAGGTAAATCCACACCTAACGCAACAGCATCATATGTTGTCCATCGAGGTGTTGGAATTTCCAATACTCGCAAGTAGTAAAAAGCCGGAAATTCAGCATCAAATTCAGGATCAGTCCAAAGCGTTTGAAGAGATACTGCACCTATATCATTCGTGTAGGTTGCATTTGTGAGATCAACAGAATTACCTACACGTGCAAGTTTGCCTTCATCATCAATTGTTCGAAGGTCAGACCAGGTTACATTGAATATTTTCTCGTTTGTTTGACCGGCTTTATCGACCCAACCTTTGACGATTTGTATTCTGTCGAGGTTAGCTCCATCAACATCTTTCACTGCCAAGACGATAAAGGTTGGGGCAGCGCTATTCTGTGAATTTTCAGATCTCAGATTAGATCCCATAGGGACGCCTTTTGCATAAGCCTCATCAAGCCAATCAGTCTTTTCAAAATCTATAGTAGACAAATTCCATCCTCCAAAAAACCTCACTTTTATCCGGGGACCTGATGTCGCGAATACTTCTTTTGTTTCAAATGCCTCAAAAATAGCTTCCCTTGTATTTTCTCGTGCCCATACTCCAGCGATTCCACCTACTGAAGTTTGACGATTGCGAGAAGAAGCTGGATTATCCGCCATCCTTATTTCTGGACTAGGATCCTGTAATCCGGATTTACCAACATTATTATCTTCCTCCTGATTACTGGCGCCATTATGTCCGTCTGTGCTGCCAATAAAGCCAAACTGAAAAGGGTTTCCTCCTATAGATTGCTCAAGAGCCAACCCATTCTTTAATGCATCTCTGACAAAGCTTCCAGACGGTTTGCTTTGTTTTCTGGGTTCTCCTCTTCCCAATGTATGCTGATATATTTCAAAATTGGCAAATTCGTCATTAGGTGAGAGATCGGGATGTACCATTGATTGCCCTTTGATTTGAAGTACTTCATTGATCGGTTCATTCCTCATTCTCGTCTGTGCATATTCCAGGTCAAGGGCCAATCCATTTGAGCTTTCAAGGGCATACATTTTACCATCACTAATGTTGCCATTATGAGGAATGGCCAGGAGTTCTATGCCATTTGCTCTTTGTGTTTCCATCCATTTCCATAGATCCTCAGGGTGCTGTGAATCAAAAGATGAAAATGGAAGACCTGGTACTTTACTTCCTTTAAATATGACATTCCTGTGTAGATTTCTGGCGTATTCTGGTTCCGCATCATTAACACCCGGAGAGGATGTCCATTCATATGCAGGAAAGGTCGTAAATTTTCCAGGGTCATTATGCCGCTCTGCTGATGCCACCATTTCTGCCCATGTCGACTGCAAGTCCTCTTTTTTTATAAGAGATAGGTTTGGAGCATTTGTGGCAATTCCGGTTCCCAATTCTCCAAATGCTTTTCTTGAGACTACAGGATCCTGACTATCAATTCTTTTTGCAATTTCTAATTTTGATAATGGATTTTGATCATCGCTCATTTGAATCATCACGCCCATGTATTCTGAATGATCGGAAACTGCCATAAAATCAAGCGGTCGTTGCAACTGTATCATTTTACCTGACACATGAGGGATCGATGCACCTTTAGCAAATCTATAGGCATCATCGGGAGTCGTACGTACATTATAAATAAATGCATCGAATGACCAACTTGTATGTATATGAACATCTCCAAAATAAGCATTACGGGTTTCACTATAATCGCTGGTCTTGTTAGTTTCTGCACTAGTGCCATTCTCCGTTACAATACCTACAGAATTTGGTTTATTTGTGCAACTAAATAATACCAGAATTATAATTAGAAGATAGTATTCGGTTTTCATAATTGTATCACGTTTAAGTTTCAATTCGAAGCAGAGCGGAGATCCCCGATCGAAGGGCACCGAGCATCGGGATTCATGTCAATTCTCAATTATCAATTTTCAATTCTCAATTTTCAATTCTCAATTCTCAATTTTCAATTTCCATTCTCAATTCTTAATTCAGTCATTCTGCAAGGGCTTACGCCTTCACGCCCTTCGAGCACTGTCGAGCTCGCCCCCTGCGGGGATCGGTTGTTCATGGGATCGGTCGTTCATCAATTCTCAATTCACCCCATTCTAACTTTCTAAATGGCGCTCAATCAAGCTACATCACAGTATTCAAAACTTCCTTCGCCCCTTTCACCATATTTTCTAATTTCTGCCGTGCTGCCCATCTGGCGGTTTGACTTAATCCACAATCTGGTGCTACACTTAATTTATCGGCAGGGATATATTTAAGACACAGCTTAATCCGTGCTACAATATCTTCTACTGTTTCTATATAGTAACTTTTGACATCAACGATACCAACAGCTACGTCCATCCTTTTGGCAATTTGCTCGATTATCTCTATTTCTGCAAATTCCCGGTTGGCCATCTCCACATGCATTTCGTCCACTTTAAAATCCAGAAAGTCAGGAAACATGGGTGCCATCTTACGATAGCCTACAGCGTGACCTTTATAATTTCCAAAGCAAAGATGAGTCGAAAGCCTGCATGTACCATATACAGATGCTACTGTTTCATTGAATATGTTTACAAACTTTTTGGTGTCCGATTTATAGGCATAACAGCTCATGGAAGGTTCATCTACCGTAATTTCAGAACATCCTGCTTCTACGAGATCTTCTAATTCCTTACGTACTACAGGTATAAGCGCATTCGTAATTGAAATACGATCTGGATATTGTGCATTCGGTAATAGACGTCCACTCAAAGTAAATGGTCCTGGTACACTTGCCTTCAATACCGGCCCTTTGGGTGCCAGTCTTTGCAATGTTTTAAATTCTGAGACGACACCAAGTCCATCAGGAGCACTGAGTTCATGTGTGATCACATGCTTGCCTCTTTGGTCATGAGCAGGAGGGCCCCATTTTCTTGGAACGATGCTATTCTCTTCAATTCCATTTATAAATCCATAAAATGACAAATTAAAATCGAGTCTCGTCTGCTCTCCATCGGTTATAACATCTAAACCCGAATTAACCTGGTCATGGATAGCCACGCGCACAGCATCGTCTTTTAGTTCTTCTAAATCTGCTCTGCCAAATTCCGATAAATTCCGACTGGCAAACTCCAACCATCCCGGGAAAGGATAAGAACCAATAACTGTTGTACGAATTGGAAATTCTTTCATAATTGGAAATTTATTATATTTCTAACTTATCGGCATATTGTAAAGACGAGCTATCCTTCTTCCATGCTCATCATATGCAGATTCAAATAATTCAGTTGCTTTGTCCGAACCCACATTAGCCGAAGCGGTAAGCACTTTGGGGGGTTGACCTGCATCTGTCAATATTTTAGCGACTTCAGCTTTGATGCAATTCACTATTCCAACTCCCCCGATTGTCGATCCTGGAGATACCGGGGTTTCCAATCCTGGTACCTGAATCATTGCATCACCCACAGGTGCACCGGTATCGAGAATGATATCAGAAAAATCACTTAATTTCTTTCCATCAGGATGATTGCTCCTACTTTCATGTGCATGAAGTTTACTTATTAATCCGACGACTTTGATCCCTGCATTTTGAAAAAGTTGTGCCATTTCAATTTGGACTACATTACATCCACTTGAGGAGATTATAAAAGCTGAATCTCGATGATCAATATTAAAATTACGAAGAATTCTTTCTGCTAATCCAGATACATTTTCAAGATACATTGCTTGTCTTTGGCCGTTTGCACCTACTACCTGGTTATGAAATGTTAATGATAATTCTACGATAGGATGAAATCCGGGAAA
>JAJCYJ010000984.1 GCA_029262975.1 Saprospiraceae bacterium | reverse complement strand
GTGTCTTGATATTAAAAACGGTAGAACAGTGAAGGGTGTGAACTTTGTAAAACTACGGGATGCCGGAGATCCTGTCGTTCTTGCAAGAAAGTATGCGGACGAGGGTGCAGATGAATTAGTTTTTTTAGATATTTCAGCGACGCTTGAAGAACGAGAGACAATTTACGATCTTGTAAAAGAAGTTGGTGCACAAATAAATATTCCATTCACCGTCGGAGGGGGCATTTCTAAGGTAGAGAAGGTGGCAAAAATATTGCGCAATGGCGCTGATAAAGTCAGTGTGAATAGTGCAGTTGTTTACAGGCCGGCATTAGCACGTGAAATTTCAACTGAATTTGGGTCTCAATGTTTAGTCGTAGCGATCGATGCGAGATATGACAGTGGAAAGTGGATGGTACATACGCACGGTGGATCTAAACCTACTAATTTCGAATTATATGATTGGGCAAGATACATGGAGGAACTCGGAGCTGGCGAGATTTTATTTACCTCAATGGATCATGATGGCACAAAAGAAGGCTTCGCATGTGAAGCGTTGGCAAAAATGAGTGAATTATTGAGTATTCCAATTATAGCCTCAGGAGGTGCGGGAACGATGAAACACTTTGAAGATGTATTTACTAAAGGAAAGGCAGATGCAGGTCTCGCAGCCAGTATTTTTCATTTTAATGAAATTTCAATTCCACAGTTGAAGACATATCTTCATGACAGAAATATTCCAATTAGAATATGAAGTATTAATTCATGTAAAAACCGACTATGAAGTTTGACAATAAAGGACTAATCCCTGCAATTATTCAGGATCATGAAACCAGGAAAGTATTAATGCTGGGGTATATGAATTTGGAAGCTTTTGAAAAAACGAAAGAGTCGGGGTTGGTTACCTTTTATAGTCGATCCAAAGAAAGGATCTGGACAAAGGGAGAATCCAGTGAAAACTATTTGCATTTAATAGAGTGGTCACTGGATTGTGATGAAGATACTATTCTCATAAAAGCCCGTCCAGATGGGCCCACTTGTCATACAGGAAAAGATACATGCTGGTCTGAAGAAAACAGTCATAACGATCTTGGTTTTATCTCAAAGTTAGAAAAGATCATATCGGACCGTCATGACGCACCAACCAAAGATTCTTATACTTCCAGTTTATTCAAAAAGGGTACTAATAAAATAGCTCAGAAAGTTGGAGAGGAGGCCGTAGAGTTAGTAATAGAAGCGATGAGTGATAATGATGAGTTATTTCTTGGAGAGGCTGCGGATTTATTGTTTCATTATCTCATACTTTTGAAAAACCGTAAATTAGAATTATCGGATGTAATAAATATATTGAAAGAAAGACATAGCCAGGATTAAAAAATCAGCACTTAATTAATTGGAAATTCATATGGTTTATAATACTACGATTATACTTCCATCGGGATGATTTGAAGGATTATAGAAAAGTACAATTTATAATATTTAGTTTGTTCTCAAGATTGTAATATTTGAAAATGATACGATTTACTTTATAAATTATTATGAGATTATTGTCCGCTTTTATAATTGTAAGCGCTCTTTGTTTATTGAGTTGCAATACTGAATTGTCATATACAGAATATACCGATTGCACGATTTATCGAGATCAATGGGGCGTACCACACATTCATGGAAAGACAGACGGGGATGTAGCTTATGGGCTTGCATGGGCGAGTTGTGAAGATGATTTCAATACGCTGCAGGAGCAAATGCTTGCGCTTAAAGGGAAATATGGAGAAGTAAAAGGAAAGGATGGAATAATCGCTGATTTTGCTATTCAATTTATGGGAATTCGCGATTTTGCAAGACGTCATATAGACGAATTAGAACCGGCTACCCTAGCTGTCATAGATGGTTATATCAAGGGTATTAATGCATATGCAACTTTACATCCTCAAGAAGTTTTACTACAAGCGATATTTCCGGTAGAAAGGTATGATTTAGTGGCAGGATATCTCCTGGGTCTGGTAGAGATTTCAGGAGCCTCCGCAGATCTGGCAAAATTGGCCAATGGTTCCATTGTTGAAGAACTACAGTCGGGTGATAGCCGTGGGTCAAATGCAATTGCAATTAGCGCGGAAAAGACGGTAGAAGGACAAACCTTTTTAGCCATTAATTCTCACCAGCCGATGGAGGGTTGGTATTCATGGTATGAAGCCCACTTGATCAGTGATGAAGGAATGAATATTTTGGGAGGTACTTTCCCCGGAGCCGCTACGATATTTCATGGTACAAATGAATACCTGGGTTGGGCACATACTGTAAATCATGCTGATTTCTCTGATGTCTATAAATTAACTATGCATCCGGAAAAAAGTGAATATTATGAAATAGATGGCAAGTGGTATCCATTGGAAAAACGCGTGTTAAGATCGTGGATAAAAATATTTGGGCCTATCAAGATTCCAATAACAAGGGATATTTACCATAGTCAATACGGTGTTACCTTCAAAATAGGAGAGGAGTTTTATGCCTGGAGATTTCAAGCTGGAGAAGCTTTTAAGGCGATTGAACAATGGTATAAAATGAGCAAATCAAAATCATTTGATCAATGGCATTCAGCATTAAGTATTAAAGGGATTCCGTGTACTAATATTGTTTATGCGGATCGCGAAGACAACATTTTTTATATAAGTAATGCCCGTCAACCTAAACGCAATACAGACTTTGACTGGTCAGGTGTATTACCTGGAAATGTCTCTGAAACGCTTTGGCCGACACAAGAATGGGTCATTGATAGTTTGCCTCAAGTTAAAAACCCCGCTTCAGGATATGTATTCAACACGAATAATACGCCTTATTCATCTTCCTCCTCTATTGATAACCCTGTGCCGACAAAAGCCCACAGTACCATGGGCTACCTGCCTCAGAATGAAGAAAACAACAGATCTCTACGATTAATGGAATTATTAGAAAGTAAAGAAACTTATTCATACCATGATTTTTTACGTATAAAGTACGATCGTACGTATCCCACTCCTTTAAAGTCAAGGCCATACGATGAAGAACCTTTATTAACACAAGATCCTTCGGTTCATCCGGATTATGCATTATCTGTTCAATTGTTAAATTCCTGGGATAGATCAACATCGGAGAAGAGTAAAGCTTCTGCATTATTTTTATTGGCCAAAGAATCGCTCAGACAGAAATTTTTAAAAAATCGAAAAATAGAGGCTTCAAATTATATTGAATCAATTGCCTTTGCTCAGGAAGAATTGATATCTAATTTTGGAGCGATTGACATTCCGCTTGGTATATTTCAACGTCATCGCAGAGGTTCGGTTGATATTCCAATTGGCGGAGGTGCTGATGTCTTGGCTGCTATTTATTCTAAAAAAGATACTGATGGTAAATATCGGGCTTATTCAGGTGAATCGTACATACAATTGGTAAGATTTGACTCGATAAATGGACCGATGATTGAGTCCATAAATGCATTTGGTAGTTCTGCCCGACCTGAGAATTCACATTATTCAGATCAGATGAATCTTTTTGCAGATCAAAAACTAAAACCGATGTATTTAAGTCTTGATAAAGTAAAGGAAACAGCCATAAGGAAATACAACCCCCTTCAGGTATCAAATGAATAGATATAAAAATTATCGGCATTTTTCTGTCTAATCATAAGGGGCTTTATAAAATTTGAGTAATTTCTGAATGGAGATAGCTACAAATTCGTTATAGTGATGTCTTAAATTTTATAAAAAACTAATTATGCATAATAAGCGGCTTTTGATCATTCTGCCTATGCTCTTAGTATATTTCTGCCATCTGGTACATGGTCAGAAAAATTTAGAATCTAGTGATGTAGTTAATCTGGCAGATGGGTCCATTCTCGTTGGTAAAATAATTGAGGATACCGACTACTTGGTAAGGATAATTATTGAGACCGGAGATACACTTACTATCGGTTATAAAAAGATAGTTCAGAGTCAGAATAAAAATCGTAGAGAAAAATTCAAAGTTGAACGAACATTTATAGAGGGGGGATATTTTGCCTATTTAGCCATTCGATCATATCTTCAGAGTAGGAGTTCAACAGAAGTTGCAGTAGTACTTGGAAAACGCATAAGTAATCAGTGGAACCTGGGCATTGCTTTAAATTATCATGAAAAAGAAGATTTTATAGAATTCAGTTTTATAAACCCGGGTATTCTAAATTTAGGACTTTATGGTCGATACAATGTTTATAATGGGTATCCTAGGATATTCATAGATGGTGAGGCTGGCTATGGTTTTGTCGTCTCTGGTAGTGGTCGCTCTTTTGACCTTTTTGAAAGAAATATTAACGGTGGAGCTCAGGGAAGTCTTTCGGCAGGTGTTCATTTTGCTGGCAGGAAGTCCGTTAGGTGGTTGGTCAATGCCGGTGTGAAATATAATGACACCAATGGCAATCTTCATTCTTTTGATCAGTTTAATGGGGAAGTCTTTATTGACTATACAAAGAAGTATTTGTCTCCATATTTCGGTGTCGGTATAGAATTTTAAAACCTTACGATTACATGTAAAATTTGGAGACCTCATTTAATGTTTTTCGCCTGAGATCAGGCACATATGCAGGATTTGATGCGTAACCAACAGGACATATAAGGAAGGGTCTTTCGTTATCTGGCCTTTCTAAAAGTGTTGAAAGAAAATTCATTGGACTTGGTGTATGGGTAAGTGTGACAAGTCCAGCGTTATGAATAGCAGACAAGAGCATCCCGCATGCAATACCTACAGATTCATTTACGTAGTAGTTGTTATACCTATTACCATCTGCATCGTATTCATAGATTTGTTTAAACACAATTATAAGCCATGGTGCGTTTTCCAAGAAGGGCTTGTTCATATTAGTACCAATAGGAAGTAAATCTCTTTTCCATCTTTCGCTCATGCGGCTTTCATAATTTTCTTTTTCTTCTATTTCAGCGGCTACTCTAATTTTTGATTTTAACGCTTGATTATTAATGGCACAAATCGTCCAGGGCTGTTTATGAGCTCCTGAAGGTGCTGTTGAAGCAGAAAGTATAATATGTTCAATGACATCTTTAGAAACAGGAGTGTCCGCTATGTCTCTTACGGATCTTCTGGTATCCAACCAATTAAAATATTCTTTTGCTTTCTGAGCTGTGATTGCTCGATCATAGGATATTGGATGATAAAGAATATGCCGATATCCATTTAAATTTATGGCCTTAGGAGGATTCATTTTTGTATACGCTATTTTGCATTTTTAAATTTTTTATTAAGATCAACTGACGCTTCTTCTGTCTTAGACGAATGACTAATCAGCAAATTTATGTCGTCGATTTCACGCTGTGTGAAATATCTCCATTTGCCCATTTCTATATTATCCAATCTTATATTCATGATTCGGGTACGTTTTAATTTGATTACTTTATATTCCAGGAATTCGCACATTCTTCTAATTTGCCTGTTAAGACCTTGTGTTAATATAATCTTGAATGTGTTTTCCGAAAGTTGCATAATCTCACATTTCTTGGTGACGGTCCCTAAAATTGGAATCCCATTTTTCATTTTATTTATAAATAATGAGGAGATCGCGCGATTAACAGTTACGATATATTCTTTGTCATGATTGTTGCCGGCTCTGAGTATCTTATTGACAATATCACCATCGTTTGTTAAAAAGATGAGCCCTTCTGACGGCTTATCTAACCTACCAATAGGGAAGAGTCTCTGCGGATGATTGATGTATGATATGATGTTTTTCTTTTCCTTTGAGTCAGTAGTGCATACAATGCCTGTTGGCTTATGGAAGGCAAGATAAATGCGCTTTATACGGGTGTTGATTTCTGCTCCATCAATGCTCACGATGTCACCTTCACTTACCCTGTTTCCTTTCTTTGTGGCATGGCCATTTATTGTAACGCGCCCAGCTTCTATCATTTTATCAGCTTCTCGTCTGGAACAAATACCAGTCTCACTGATGTATTTATTTAGACTAATTGAATCCTCATTGGACACTGGCATAGGGCTTTTTCTTTAATGATTAGCTGCTTATAAAGAGATACAAAGATATCAATCCGAACAGAATATACTTCAATACCTATGATCTTCAAGTTTAGTGTGTATTGTTGAATGACCTGCTTCCAGTGACATATTGTCTTTGATGAAATACATAATTTTGGGTACTCAAAAATGTGTAAATTTTATAAAATCGATTACAATTGGATATGAATATTATGTAATTATTATTCAATAAAGCATAATATATATTAATGTATGTTTAAATTATGAAATTAATTCAATATTACTAATAATAATAGAATTGTATCACATGTTTTTTAATTCAATAATTGTTAGATAACAATTTTTTCGAGGTGCTATTTAATTATATTTGATGGTAAAGAATATTATGTACTAATACAGGCAATTTAACTTATTTCACGCATCAATTATTGACATTGAAAAATACTGAAAGTTCGAATTTTACATTTATGCTCTCTGAAATAACAGATACAGAGAGTTGTCTACAATCTTTTCCTTCCGTAAGTATGTCTTATTCTCAAGATTTAATTTTGGGTCTTAGAACTAAAGTCAACTTGATATCAATATCAAAGGAAGAAGATGTCTATGAAAATCCAGGTCAGAATAAAAAGTCGTCAGAGAAGAAAAAATTAAATAAGGTTGAGACTACAGAAAATAGAAATGAACTTATAGGGATTCCTTCAGTAAATGGATTTGAATTTGTTACTGGTCCACAAATTATTCGCTG
>JAJCYJ010000983.1 GCA_029262975.1 Saprospiraceae bacterium | reverse complement strand
CCAATATTTGAGCAAGGGTTATGCCGTGCAATGGATTATTGGGTTGACGTTCTCTTTTTTCTGTCATTTAAATTTCATTAGAACTTCAAAGTTACTGAATAGTTATCAAGTTTATTAACGATCATTCTTCGGTGTGTATGGAGCAGAATATTTGGGAATGGTATAAATATATCCGGTTGATTGTCAGTTTTTTCGGAGTAAGAATACTCTATTCTATTGAATTATCACTTGATTTGGCAAGTTGCTCCAGATAGTCTAATTGCAATTCTTGAATATCTAACATTCGTTTATTCTGGTGAATTATTACATGGTCTAATTTTTCATGCAATAATCTAATTTCAAGTTCAGCTTTCAGGTTAACCTTATAGTCATTCTCACTTCTTGCTCTATCTTTTTGCTCTTTTCTATTTTGACTCATCATAATAATAGGAGCTTGTATAGCGGCCAAACATGATAATATTAAGTTGAGCAGAATAAACGGGTATGGGTCAAAAGGTTGGTTAAGTAATAACCATAGATTAATCACCATCCATAATAATATAAATGAGAAAAAAACTATAATGAAAGTCCAACTGCCGCCAAATGTTGCGATTTTATCAGCTAATCGTTGCCCCCTTGTTAGTACAGATTCAATATCAGGTTCGATGTTTTCAGAAAGTAATTGATCCTTATGTATGGCTTTAATTACTACTTTTTCTAACTTATTAAGTTCTCTATTTTCCTTTTTTATCATTGATTCTAAATACTTCCTTCTGTATGAAGTGAGTATATCTAATGAGATGTATTGTTCGATATTAAAATCAGGATAATCTTTTTGAATTAATGAAATTATTTGAGGTTTTAGAGAAAACCCATGAACAAGATTTTTTAAATCCAATTCCTGTTTAGTGATTGCACAAAATCCTTTTTCCATATTTATTAAATTATCCAAGATTTACACCAAATAAAAAACCAACTAATGCAGTCAATCCCATGGCAATAGTGCCCCAAAATGTAATTCTTATAATTGCCTTGCTGATACTAGAGCCACCTGTTTTTGCTGCTAAAGCTCCTAAAATAATTAAGAAGAAAAGTGCAAAACCGTAAAGAAAATATTCCATGTTTTGCAATGGTAAAAAAAGAACGACTATCAAAGGCAATATACCACCAAGGGTAAATGCTGATCCAGAAGCAAAGGCCGCTTGAATTGGTTTTGCCTGACTTATTTCATTTATGCCTAATTCATCTCTAACATGGGCTCCTAAAGCATCTTTCAAGGTTAATTCTTTAGCTACAGTTAACGCTGTCTTTTTACTCAGCCCTCTTTCTTCGTAGATCTGGGATAGAAGGTGCAATTCCGCTTCAGGTGTTTCCATTAATTCTTGTTTTTCACGTTCTATATCCGCCTGTTCAATATCTGTTTGTGAACTGACAGAAACATATTCACCCGCTGCCATAGACAGCGCCCCAGCTACTAAACCTGCCAGTGTTGCTAATATGATTGGTTCTCTAATATCACTTGCTGCAGCTACACCAATAGCAAGACTTGCTGTTGATAAGATACCATCATTTGCTCCCAGAACTGCCGCCCTTAACCAATTACTTCTGTGGATGTAATGGTTGTCTAAATAATTATCTATAGTCTTAATCTTTTCTACCATTCTATTTTTTTAGCAAAATTCGCTTAAACTGTCCAACTCATGTGTTGAATATTCAAAATATCGGACTTGTCGTGAAGATATTTATTAATTAACTACAACTTTCAGTCGTTAACATACATACGATTTATGATTTGCAATCTCTTTTAATCAATAGTAGAGAACTGTCCTTTTCAAAGGGGGTGTTGAAGGCGTGAGCCCGTACAGGATGCATATCGAAAAGACAGTACCAGCTCGAAGGGAGTGAAGGCGTGAGCCCGTACAGGATGCATATCGAAAAGACAGTGCCAGCTCGAAAGGAGAGAAAGCGTAAGCCTTTACGGATTGATATATTGATATAATGATATAATGACGAAATAATATAAAGAGGAAAGGAGAGAAGGCGTGATCTCTTAAAGGACGCATTACAACAACTCCCCACCTCTAAGAGAGAGCTGCATAGTTCGGCAAATCCTCCGACCTGCGGCCACCTCCTTTGGAAAGGAAGACCTATTGAGTGTAATTGTAATTATTTAAAGTGAAAGCGTAAACTATCCCATCACAAATTTTATCATACTTAAATATTCTGGAAAATATTTTGAACTACAATCCCTGAAATTAATAACCCGATAAAAATCAGAAATGAGAACCCAATAGACTTCTTCAGATTCGTCGAATAAGCTATATGATTTATACTTAAGACTAGCACAATAATTTCAATAAAGTATACAAGATTGAACAGTACAAGCTGTTTCAATGGAATGGCAACATATGAAAATAATCCTGATAAATTGCTTAAAGAATATAATGCCCCGAAGATTAGTCCGAATTTCGCTACGCCTTTAAAGTGTGGCTTTGTCTTGAAGAATCTAAAAAATAAATATCCGATCAGAATTGTAAGTAATAAGAAACTAAAGTATCCAGCTGGGATTAGGAGCGCCAAATTGTCAAGTGGCTTAATAGCCGGAATATTATCTGTCCATAATGATGCAAATATGGAAGCATGGAAGAGAAAATCTACTCCTATAAATAATAGCCAGGCTATTAAGATGGCAATTATTTTTCTTTTGTTATTTGGCGGTTGGTCGCTTTGCATGTTATTTAAATATAAGACATGTTTTATCCTTCATCGTATTACGTCCCGTTAAAAGTCAATCGATTTCGTAAATATTTTTTATACTAAAAGACTTGTACCTGCGTCGTGGAGTGTATTTGGTTCAACGTGCCATCTAATATAATAGTTACAGCATCCTGATTTCTTTACTTCTTACCCAGATAATACCCAGTTATCTCATCATATATCTTTGTCATTGCATCCCCTACAACTTGACCTTCTCCCCAATTTGTCAATATTACAATGCCAAGTTCGTGTTCTGGATATAGGGTCAAGGAGGAAGCATAGCCATCGATATCTCCACCATGATAGATCAGCTCGGTATTATGTTTTTTTGAAGCGACTATGAAACAACCCAAACCATAACTCCATGTCTCATTAATCTTGAAATACTTTGTCTGTTGGAGTTTGTTGATTTCATTATCTTGTAATTGAGCAATCATGAATTGATTTAAATCCGCAATGGAGCTAAAGAGATTACCCGCCCCGGATAAAGCTTCCATATTCCAGGGTTCGGTTCTTAGATATGGTTCCACTTCTAGATAAGGAATCGCAAGTCTCTCCTTAAAATAATCCTCCAAAACCAAAGATGTGCTGTTCATGCCATAATTGGAAAAAATGTAGTCGTTCATTAATTCCGCAAGGCTTTTTTCCATTTTGTTTTCCATTGCCGTTCCCAAAATGCCATAGCCAAAATTAGAATAATTGTACCGTACACCAATCATGGTATCGATCGTGACTAATTCAATTCCTTTATACATTTCCTCTTTGGAATACCCATTGATAGGATCTGGATCATTCCTCCGAAGATTAGCAGGATACCTGGGAAATTCTGAAGAATGGGTACCTATTTCTTTTAGGGTTACCATTTGTCCTGATGGTGATGTGGGAAATTGAATGGTCGAGGGAAAGAAATTAGCCATAGTATCATGGATTGTTACTTCTCCTTGATAAATCAACGATGCAAGTAGATGCCCTGTAAACATTTTCGTCACAGAACCCAGTTGGTAAATGGTATGCTCATCAGCATGAATTTTATCTTTGACATTGGCATATCCGTATCCTTTTGCCATTACTGTCTTGCCATCTTTCACAATTCCGACAGCGATGCTCGGAATCTGCTTTTCAAGAATCAAAGCAATTATCAAACTTTCAAACGAGATTTTCTCTTCCTGGTCTGATGTAGTTTTTTGTGCATCGCAAGATTGTAATAGCAAAAGGAAGAAAATTAGAGCTGATATCTTTGGCATATTAGATTACTATATAATAGTATAACGTTTGTAACAATCATTTCATGACATAGAGCAAAATTGGATTAAATAGCTGACCAATTCTAACGAAATCACGATCCAGGGAGTGGATTAGAATTTATGACGATACTTGGCTGTACTCATTAACGGACTAAGCTTTACTAAACTTCTGAAGTTTAGTAAAGCTACCACCATTTACTTAGTCATGAATCTAAAAGGAATGCTCTTCATGCCTTCGAGCCTGAATGTTAAAAAGCATGAACAGCCCTGAAATTTCTATTTATTCTTGCGACTCAAGAATCCTGGATTCCAGACTAGTAAACCTAATAATACGGCCATGAAGGCAGACCCACCGATGTCGTATGTTTGCTCCATAAGATGTATCATGGTGAAGACAAGCATAAATACGGCAAAGAAACCTGCTACATGCTTCCTGTATTTTGGTAACCATATAAGAATGCCGGCAGCAAGTTGTAAGACTCCTATTATCTTCCATACTATCAACGGGATACTACTCGTCAAAGAACAGGGAGGCTCTAAAAATAAGAGAAACTTATCAGCACCGATCATAAAGAAGAGGAGGCTGCAAATTGCAACAATTATATTCGTTATATTCATCAGTTAATTTTATGCGGAGATAATTAATTATTTAGATAGTTTTTGTTCTTAATATCGTTGTCTTACCAGGTTGATACATAAAAGCGGCCCTGACTAAGGTTTCGCTATCTTTGCCCCCTGTTCCTGTTTTCATCCGGATTTAGTCAAACTTCCTTTATTAAATTAGAAGGTCGGATAAAATATTTAAACATAAATAGTTGAATCAAATTTAGAAAATATATGCTCGAAATTCTTACAAATTGGATAATAAACAAGGGCTTGGATTTAGCTACTGCTGACATTTTAGCAAGAGGTTTGATTTTCGTGTTGATTCTTGTTTTAAGTCTCATTGCTTATTTGGTCGCAAAGCATTTTATCCTAAAAGGGATAGCTGCCATTGTTAGTCGGACTGAGACACAATGGGATGATATGATCCTAAAGAAAAATGTCTTCAGTCGTCTCGCTCACCTGGCACCACCTATTGTCATTTACATATCTGTTCATATTCCTTTTGCAGGTTATGATTGGCTTATTGCTTTGATCAACGGGATAGTTTTAATCTACATGATTGCTATGGGTATATTAGCAATTGATGCTTTCCTTAATGCATCCCTGGCGATTTATAGAACTTATGAAGTTTCGAATAGAATTCCAATCAAGGGTTTTATTCAAGTTTTTAAACTAATCATTTATTTTACCAGTGGCATATTTATCATTTCTATTTTACTGAACAAGACGCCTATTTATTTATTTAGCAGCTTAGGTGCCATTACGGCAATATTGATGTTCATTTTCAAGGATGCCATTTTGGGATTTGTAGCCGGTATACAATTATCAGCAAATCGAATGGTTGCTAATGGCGACTGGATTGAAATGCCAAAATATGGCGCTAACGGTGATATAATCGAAATCGCCTTAACGACCGTAAAAGTTCAAAATTGGGATAAAACGATCACCACTGTTCCCACCTATGCATTAATTACCGAATCATTTAAAAATTGGCGAGGTATGTCTGAATCAGGTGGCAGAAGGATTAAACGATCCATCAATATTGATATGAATACGATTAAATTTTGCACAGAAGATATGCTGGACAGGTTTAGCAAAATTCAGTATATCTCAGGTTATATTCAAAAAATGAAAAAAGAGGTGCAAGAAATGAATGAACTGGAAAAGGTTGATAATTCCAGTGTCGTGAATGGTAGAAGGATGACCAACATTGGAACATTTCGTGCCTATGTAATAGCTTATTTGAGCAATCATCCGATGATTAATCAGGAAATGACATTTTTAGTAAGACAGCTTGCTCCGACTGAACATGGATTGCCCCTTGAGATTTACGTGTTTAGCAAAGACCAGAACTGGGCAAATTATGAAGCCATTCAGTCAGATATCTTCGATCATATTTTAGCTGTTGTACCGGAATTTGATTTGCGCGTGTTTCAAGATCCCAGTGGTTCGGATTTTAGCAAATTGGCGCGCTAATTCTATGGTTTTTTCGAAAGTGTGTTTCATCAAAATTTAAACTGATTTGCACTTCTTGTTAAGGTGATATGCCTATATCTTTTATTAATCTCTTTAATTATCGCATCGATCAATTTATGGTTTTTATCAATTGTAATTTGTCCGGATTTAATAGAAACCGTTTTGAATTGATAAGTTATATTTGGCATGCTCGCTTGTCTCTGGGAAGTTTTGATTCTACTTTGCCAAATGTTTTGGTGACCGAGGAAAATATCACGTCAAACTCAGAGAAATTAACAATTCACCTGTGGCTGTCCCCTTGGGCTGACATACTTGAACTGCTTCGCCCTCGATGAAAATTTGGTTTGGACATACCT
>JAJCYJ010000982.1 GCA_029262975.1 Saprospiraceae bacterium | reverse complement strand
AGAAGAGCCATAAAAGTAACCAGTAAAAGTAGCAGGCACTTCTTTATCTCCTCCCATAAAACCGTATCGTTCTATTTCCCAATATTTTTTTAGTGGGTTGTCAATTATAGCTTTTTCGTCAAGTGCCTTTATTAAGTCTTCCAGATAACCATCATTAGCATCCAAAATATCATGTTGGGACAAATCGATATAAAATTCCACTACGCCTCCTAAACCAAAACGCATATCAATGGGAAACGTCGATGACCCAAAGTGTTCAGTCGGGGCCTTTGGCAATCCGCTCAACTTTATGCCGTTGGAACATTGTTTAACAATATCAAGCCATTTTTCCTCATTCTTGACTTGCCATAATTTATAAAAAAACCTTGCTGTTCCAGCTGGGCCATGTGCCCAACCAATGTCATATTCACGTTTCCAGTCGTAATCAGGGAAGCCATAAGGCAATAGAAATGAATCCTTTGGTTTCCATGCAATTAATTCTAAATACTTTGCTACCTGATTTGCAATGTCCATGTAATGCGCGTCGTTTGTTGCCTCATAAAGACATAGAAAAAAGTAACCGACTCCAGCTGCTCCGTGGCTGAAATTGGGGAGGTTCATATCAGTATCTTGGTTAATATACCAGTACAATGAATCTTGATCCTTAATGGCTCGTTGTTCCAGTGTTTCAGCTGCTTCTTGTGCAATTCGAAGTGCTTTTGGGTTTTGTAATTCTCTATGTAGGTAAAGGAGCAGCAATCCTGTCCCAGAACTTCCTACTAATACATCATTAGAATTATTCCAATATCGCCCATTTGATTGAATTGATAAAGAGTCAATTAAGGATAAGCAGTGGTATACTGATGCCTTCCATTGTTTATCTTTCGTCACCTTAAATGTTTCCATCAAAACAAAGGCACTTCCTGAAATATCTCCATACAAGCTAGCACCATTTCGAATAGACTTTGCTTGCTCTGTCGTTTTTGGAAGGTTTCTTACAATGTAATTGCACCCTTGAATTGCTTCCTCTAGATATCTTTCATTATTTGTTGCCAAATATAAATCTAAGTAAAACAGTACCTTTCCAGATACACCACTTGAGAGAGAGAGACTAACATTCTCATTGCCAATTTCGTCAACCCAAATTTCTTGAGCATCAATTGTTGTTTTTTGCTCACTTATCCAATTTTCAACTTTTTTTGATTCGTCTAAATATTGATTTTCAATCGGAGCACAACTCCATAATAAGCTAAGGAGACTACATAGAATTAGATGTAATTTCATTTCTTCATTTTTGTAATTTGACACAACGGACCATGATAAGTCGTCTCCGACGTTAGAGGATATGCGATCTTATCTTTTGTTATCTATAGTGTTTACATTTCATTTTCAATTTCACCATTCAATTGCACACCTCATATCCAATTGATCCGCTACTTGAAAGTTTGCGTCTTTAGGAGCTCACCCGCATCATTATAGACCTTCCAAGTACCCCTCTTCTTGCCGTGTTCGAAGCGACCTTCGTCCCAGAGTTGGCCATTGGCATGGTATCGCTTCCATACACCGTGCTTCTGCTCTTCATCGTCGAAGCCGCCCGTCCCTCGCGGTTCGCCAGTCTTGAAGAACCATTTCCACCGACCAACGATCTTTCCGTCCTTGAAGCTGCCGGAGGATTGCATCTGGCCATTGTTGAGAAAGTACTTCCACTTTCCTGATTTCTTTCCGTTGTCGAACTCACCTTGGCAAGAGATAAGGCCGTTCTTGAAGAACAGCTTAAAAGGTCCATTTTTAGGATTGCCGTATTCATCGATTCCAGGGATGTCTTTCATTGTGATTCTTTTAAATTCCTTACAATTTCATTATAGATAACGTCCGAGTGCATGTGGAGGAGTGAGGAACGAGCTCTTCCATCATCGCACGTTGTGTGTGCCCAGCATAGGCATCGTTTCATATAAAGATATGAATTAATCTTGAGGGTGAGAGTCCCTTGTGGGCAGGGGTGACCCCGAAGAACGTTGGCTACGGGGCAGGCAACCTTGAACCATTAGTAAGTCGCTGATGAGATGGCTTGTAGAACAAAGTGCGATGGCAAATAAAACTGTGAGGTTAGATCTGAAGATGAACGAAATATAGTTTCTGTTAAGAAACCAAAGACATAGAAATGTCTTAGATGGAGTGAACCGCCTGCGGACGGGTGGCACATAATTGCAAAGCCCGTGGTCAATAATTACAATGTGGCAGGATATCAGGGATGTCAATAGAAGGATCGGTGTCTTACCCAGGGAGATCTGGAGATTAGAAAAGAGACGGAGGTACGCGAGCGTACCGAAGAGAAATTAAAATCTACAAAAGTCAGCAGAAGTCATAGTACTCGGAGTGAACGATCGATCTCTGAAAGAGTGAATACCTGGGAGGTATTCAAGAGAGAGAAGAGTGAAACGGTGAGCGAGACAAAATGGAAAACGTCTCGAAGGACTCACAACTGAGGAAGGACGGAACGGAAATCCGTTCAGAAATTCGATATGGAATCAGAAAAGATAGCCATATTTTAAAGTACGAACTACTTAATGATTGTGTAAAGAGCACTGTCAATTATGGAATTCCGAACCGCCGTATACGAGACCCGTATGTACGGTGGTGTGAAGGGTGCATCCCATCAGTTAGTTCTGGTGGGGCCGTCTACTCAATTAGATGTTGTATTTTTAAAACTCTCTTTCCACAGTTTCACAATGTCATCCGGTATTTTGGGAATTAATAAATCTGTAGAATAAATTTTATTGTACTCTTCTAAAAGACAATCAAAATTTTCTAGTACAAAATCCAACCTTGCCTTGCCTCCTTTCTGGAGTATTGAATTATACAAATGATAACCTAAATAGTATACGAGTGTAGGAGCATAGTTAAAGGTGCTTTCTTCATATCCGTCAGGAAGATATTTTTTCAAATAAAACATTCTGCTATCCCAAATTTTATTGTTTTCTTCTTCATATATTTTAAGGGATTCATTTGAGTTTGCTATCTTTCTGACCGAAGTCGTCATACTCGTAAATAATTCTTCTATTAACAGACGGTCATTATATAATAATTTTACTTCTTCAGAATAATCCTTATAAGTGAACTGATCAGCAATTCCTTCAAATATAAGTGGCCTCATGTAGTTAAATAATGCTTCCTCCTTATCGGACATATTTTTGGATGGTAATTGATTAGCAAACCAATAACCATAATAAATGTGATGTAATTCATGAGTTAAAACATTTGTAAATCGATCAATATTAAAATCATCGGTAGCAAAACCAATCATCTCCATAAAAATCTGGCTATCAGTTGTAAAACTCCCCTTGTTATTATCTAATTTAAAAATGACATCGGTTGTAAATGGGAGAGTTATATGCTTGGGTAACAATCGGGCTGAAGCACTTAAGGACTTTGTAATTATCTTTTATTGTTCACTTTTTATTTTGTTTAGGACTTTGGAAACCTCTGCATCACGATTTTTTTCCCAAAAGGTTGCCCATGTTTCTGACATTCCCGCTGACATATCAATTCGTGTCTTAGGTAAAAATAAAAAACACATACGGTAGCCATCTCTTCCTTTATATATTGTATCGTTAACATAGGAAGACGTAATCTTAGAGAATTCATCGTATACCACTAGAGATAGCAAAGAATCAATTTTCCTATTTAAAACAATATCCAGACTATTTGCTTCGAAATTTTGACTTATCAATTCATCTGACAATTCCTCTTTTGCAAAACCGTTACTGTCCTTTGCTTCCAAATAATCCATTACATCTATAAATCTTTCTACTTGTTCAAAATGAAATACGAAAGGAGCGGTTTTCTAATTGCTTTGGCAACTGAATATGACACAAATTGTTGTGAAAATTATCAATATTTTTTTCATAAGATGAACGGTTTTTTATAACATCTAAGATCTAAATACACGCATGTTTACACCTTGTGTTGCGTGTATTTTAACTATGTGTGATTGCCAATTTCGTAGATTTAAATTAAAGATAAGATTTTAGGAGAACTGTTAAACGTAGATCTATATCAATTTTGCATATAAATTGGGGCCCTAAATGGATGACCGAATCCCGAGGTATTTATGGCTCATCTGAGAAAATTGTTGATAACTAAAGAGGTGAAAAGAAGGCTATAAAAGATGGTATAACAACTTACCTCTCCTTCACTATCTCCTACATGATACTTCCGCGATCGAATAAAGCTTTAATGAGTTAAGAACAATTCAGGTTATTGCTTTCTATTACTTCGCTTTCCAAGGATGCCAATTTGTTTTATCAATAGCCTCAAAGCTTTGACATCTTGGTGTTCTTTTATCGCGAAGAATTGAATTGTATTTGATGTACGTACATGTAACATTCCTCATTATTTTATCTTATCAAATTGTTTTATCATCTTAGCTATTGTCACTTAAATAATGAAGTATCATGAAAAGAAGGAAGTTTATAGGTCAATTAAGTGCTTCAGCTGCAGCGTTCACCATCGTGCCACGTCATGTTCTGGGAGGGCCAGGATATATTCCTCCAAGCGATAAATTGCAGATCGCTGCTATTGGTTGTGGTGGCAAAGGATCGGTCAATATCAGATTGTCACATAATAATGGGTCAGATCAGATTGTTGCACTCTGCGATGTGGATGATCGAATGGCTGTCGAAGCGCGCAAAGCATGTCCATCAGCACCTTATTATCGTGATTACAGGGAAATGCTTGAAAAAGAAGATAACAATATCGACGCCGTTCTGGTAAGCACACCTGATCATATGCATGGTGTACAAGCGCTTGCGGCTATAAAGCGTAAAAAGCACGTTTACTGTGAGAAGCCGCTGACGCATGATATTTATGAAGCGAGAATATTAACAGAGGCAGCTGAGAAATACCAGGTTGTCACGCAAATGGGCAACCAGGGAAGTAGTGGTGACAGCACGAGATACATTGAATCGTGGATTCAGGATGGATTATTAGGGGATGTACATAAGGTGCATGTATGGACTAATCGCCCTGTATGGCCACAAGGGATTCCATTTCCGATAGAGAAAAATGCTATTCCAAAAGAAGTAGACTGGGATTTATGGTTGGGAACTGCTCCATCCCGAGATTTTAACAACCTTTATATACCGGCTAACTGGCGTGGATGGGTGGATTTTGGAACGGGCGCTTTAGGAGATATGGGGTGTCATTTTATAGATGTACCATTCAGGGCATTAAAATTAAAATATCCGGTTTCCGCATATTGTAGTGCCAGTGCTAAATGGAGCGGATTTTTTGAAATTGATAACTCAATGGACAGCTACCCGGCAGCCACAAAAATTCACATCAAATTTCCTGCTCGCGAGGGCATGGTGCCAGTTGAAATGATCTGGTACGACGGAGGTATCCAACCCGATAGACCACCTGAATTAAAACCTGATGAACCATTGGGAGAATGGGACGGAGGCATACTTTTCGAAGGATCACAAGGCAAGATGATCGCCGGACTATTTGGCACAAATCCCACCATACTACCAACTTCTAAAATGAAATATATCAATAAACCGGAACCTTCCAAACCTTTGGTAGAAAATGGTGAAGAAGGACATCAGCAACAATGGGTAAGAGCATGTAAAGAAGGATATGGTGCCTATACAAGTTCGGGATTTAAAGATTCAGGCCCTTTGACGGAAACTGTTTTAATGGGTAACCTTGCCGTTCTAAGTTATAATTATGCCGTGAAAGATGGCACGACAGGATCTATAGACTATCCTGGCCGAAAAGAGTTGTTATGGGATGGTAAGCAGATGAAAATCACCAATTTTGAGTCTGCGAATAATTTTGTGAAACGCATGTACCGAGGCAAGTGGGATTTTGAATTATAATTAATTTATAATCTTATTAAACCACTCGTCTGTATTCTAAATACTTAAATAACTAATCACTAAAATGCCAAAGAAAGATCATAAAATCACGA
The DNA here is from genome assembly GCA_029262975.1 of Saprospiraceae bacterium. Lineage (GTDB taxonomy): Bacteria > Bacteroidota > Bacteroidia > Chitinophagales > Saprospiraceae > JAJRXG01. The sequence continues at coordinate 3,219 of JAJCYJ010000982.1, read as the reverse complement.
TGCTCGGTACAGGCTTGATAGGGATGTTTTATACAAAGACCTTACACGAACACCGAGGCCATGACAGGGTGCATTGTGTTTATTCCAGGTCAGAGACAAGAGCGAAAGAATTTGCCGGTGAATGGGGAATACCAAGGTATACAACAGATATGGCTGATGCGATCAATGATGAGGAGACAGATGTCGTGGTCATAGGGCTTCCAAATAATTTACACAAACAAGCTATCGAGTTGGCTGCTGCGGCGGGCAAATCAATTCTCTGCACCAAGCCATTGGCTTTAAACGGTCAGGAAGCATTGGAGATATTGGAGTTGGTAGAAGCGTCAGGTGTCTTTCATGGATATCTTGAAGACCTATGTTATCCTCCAAAAACACTCAAGGCACTTGAATCGGTTCAGAAAGGAGCCATTGGTCAGGTAACCTGGACTCGTGCGAGAGAAGCGCATCCCGGTCCACATAGTGATTGGTTTTGGGATCCTGCCCAGTCGGGAGGTGGAGCCATTTTGGATCTCGGATGTCATTGCATAGAGATTGGACGAAATTACATAGGCAAACACATCAGACCTGTAGAAGTAATGTGCTGGGCTGATACACTTGTCAAACCAATAAATGCTGAGGATAATGCTATAGCTCTGGTCAAATATGAGACAGGAGCGATCAGTCAAATTGAAGTCAGTTGGACATTCAGAGGCGGAATGGAATTGAAAGATGAAGTAGCAGGTACTGAAGGTACAATCAGGATAGATCATTGGCTGAGAACTGGATTTGAAATTTTTTCTGCAGGTGGAACAGGCGACTATGTTGCCGAAAAGTCTGAATCTTCGACAGGTTGGTTGTTTCCAGTGGGTGACGAAGTGCACGCACTTGGCTATACACACATGTTCACAGATATGCTCGACGCTTTGGATAATGGAACACAACCTATGGAAACATTTTATGATGGATATGTAGTCAATGCAATCATGGATGCATGTTATGCTTCTGTAAAGAGCAAGAAATGGGAACCGGTACAGCTTCCTGTCTGGAGAGGAGGAGACCAGAAAATTGAAAAGATTGGGCCAAAAGAATATGATGCGTCTCACTGGTTGATTAAGGAGGAGAAAATGCCTGATGGTACAATAAAAATCATCCTGAAAGACAAAAGCTCTGGAGTGATTTCACAGAAGATTCAGGAATAAGTCTATGACGCAACAATTAGAAAATAAAAAAATTGTAATAGTTGGTGGAACCTCGGGTATCGGGTTTTCCGCTATGCAGGCCTTTATTAAAAATGGAGCCCAGGTAGTTGCGATGGGATTAGATATCGAATGCCTGCCCGTTACAAAAAATTGTAATTATATATCTGGTGATGCGAGAGTTGAAGGAGCTGTAGAGAAAGCTATTGAATTGTGTGTTTCTAAATTTGGAAAATTTGATGGGCTCATGCACGTCGCTGGTGGTAGTGGAAGAAAATGGGGTGATGACGCGCTGCATAAACTAACATTAGCAGGTTGGCAAAAAACTCTAGATTTAAATCTTACATCGGTAATGCTTTCAAACAGGGCCGCAATAAAATACTTTTTAAAAAACGAAGCAGGTGGTTCGATTTTAAATACAGGGACAGTTCTTGCTGCACATCCATCGCCGAAATATTTTTATACCCATGCTTATGCTGCTTCGAAGGCGGCAATCACCGGGTTTTCGAAGTCGATTGCGGCCTATTACGCATCATTTAATATCCGTATTAATGTTATCGCTCCTGCCTTGACCAATACACCAATGTCAGAAAGAGCAGTCAATAGAAAAGATATTGTTAGTTTTATAAAATCGAAACAACCACTGGACGGAGGCAGGGTAGGCCGACCCTCAGATATTGATGAAGCCGCATGTTACTTTATGTCTGAAGGATCGAAGTTTACCACAGGTCAAGTCTTAAATATTGATGGGGGATGGTCTGTAAGTGAGGGACAATATCCGGATTTGTAATCTTAAAAATAAAACCTTGATAAATAAATATTTAATTGGAGTTGATCTTGGAGGAACACAGATAAAAGCAGTTTTAACCGATCCGACAGGAATAGTCATTGAAGAACGGGCGACTGATACCCACGATATAGTAGGAAAAGATAATAGTGCGGTTTGGAAACCTGCCGTGAAAAGATTAATCAAAGAATTAGAAGATAGTTGTTCGAGTAAGATTGAGGGCATTGGAATCTCCTCACCAGGAACAGCAAATCAAACGAATACTGGCATACTGTCAAACGGTACAAAATTATTAGGAATTGAAGGCTTGATCTGGGGAGATTATCTGGGTCGAAAAGTTACCGTGCTTAATGATGCCCATGCTGCTTTGATAGCTGAAAGTTCTGTTGGTGCCGGGATAGAATTTAAGAATATTCTTATGATTACGCTGGGTACTGGAATAGGCGGAGGAATAATGATAGATGGTAAACTATACCAGGGTCAGGTCGGTAGAGCCGGACATATTGGACATTTGTCTGTAACAAAAGATGTACAAGCCGGAATCGTTAATACGCCGGGAAGTTTTGAAAACCAAATAGGAGAAACCACCGTTCGACAACGATCTTATGGGCGATTCGCTACCACGAAGGATGTGGTTAATGCCTATGAACAAGGCGATACATTTGGCACGTGGGTGTGGTTAAATAGTGTCCAGGTCCTTGCAAGAGGTATCGTATCTCTAATAAACGTAATCTCTCCCGAGGTAATCATTTTAGGTGGTGGGATATCGAAAGCAGGTGCCTCTTTAATGAACCCTTTGAAAGACTTCTTAAATATATATGAATGGCGACCTAATAATTTTGAAACGCCGATTCGGTTTGCAAGATTGAGCAATAATGCCGGTGCCATAGGTGCTGCATTATATGCATTAGAGAAATTAGAGAATAAATGAATCTAACAAAGACCTATTTAGAAAAGTGTAAGCATATTTTAGATACCATTTCAAAGCAGGAACCGAGCATCAAAGAAGTTGCCCGCTTATTTGCTAGCAGTATTCTTAATGAGGGTGTTGTACACATGTTTGGTTCGGGGCATAGTCGTATTATGGTAGAGGAAATGTGGCCTAGATATGGATCATTTCCCGGATTTCATCCTATCGTAGAATTATCATTAACATTTCATAACCAGGTAGTAGGTGCAAACGGCCAAAGACAAGCAATGTATCTTGAAAATGTATCTGGATTAGCAGAAAGAATTCTTCGTAATTTTAATATTGAT
>JAJCYJ010000981.1 GCA_029262975.1 Saprospiraceae bacterium | reverse complement strand
TTAGTATTTCTAAGCTGGCTGATTCTAGAAATGTATGGTCAGTCTGAAATTCAATTAAAGTCTGATATTCATGAGATTGTACTATCTTCTGATATTGATTTTTCCCAGAACATCAAAGTGTATCGAGGACACCTAAAGAATGAACAACTTCAACAACATGCATCGATAATAGGAAATACTTCTTACAAGATTGGGAAACTATCTTTCCGACCATTTGTACCGTTTTCTTTCAATCAGGAATATTCGGTACTTGTTGACACGCATTTATTGTATTTCAATATTATCCTCCCAGAAGACTATGAATATTTAGAAGTTGAAATGGTATTTCCTTCTCAGAAAATATTGCCTTCTAATATATTAAAGTGGTATGTCCGATTTTCGAAACCAGTCAGTGCTGCTAATATTTATAACAATATTCAAATACTATCAGCTTCAAAAGATACAATTGATCGGGCTATACTTTCACTGGATAACGCTCTGTTAAGCGAAGATGGAAAAGTATTAACTATATGGATAGAGCCTGGAAGGCAAAAAAGGGGACTTGGTCCAAATGAAGAATTAGGTCCTGTCTTCCAAGAGGGGGCGTCCTATTATCTCTTAATTGGAAAAGAATTAAAAGATTCATATGGGGTTAGTATGAAAGAAGATCGATTACACTATTTTTCAATTACAGAAGCAGATCGGAAAATGTTGGATCTGAATAATTGGTCTATTGAGAGACCAGGTGCACATACACTTTCTAATTTGATAGTGGATAGTCACGAAGTGCTTGATTATGGCAGTGTTATCGGTAATATTACAGTTTTGAAAGGGGACAGAGTTGAAGTTGAAGGAGAATGGAGTACCCAAAATAAAAGTACAAATTGGTACTTTCAGCCCAATGCTCATTGGTTGCCAGGTGTCTATGTTCTATCTGTAGCATCCTCAATTGAAGATATAGCAGGCAATAACTTCTTGCGATTATTTGACAACCCATTGAATGATGTAGATGGTGAAAACGCAGATTATCTTAGATTGAGTATTGAATTTACAATTGAATAGAATATTTAGATGTAATCTTCAAGACGAGGGATTGGGTATTTAGGAATTGTTAAAATTAAGTTACAAAAAGGCCGTTGGAATGATCCAATTCCAAAGAAGCAACTGTAGCGGCCTGCGATCGGAATTAATACTTGTGTATGGCATATAAGCAATTGAAACTGTGGTTTGATAAAGAATTAGCAAGACTATTATCTGATAAGATTGTTAACTGTGGTGTACAATTTAACAGTGACCAATTTATAAAATCCGTAGATCAAGGTGTCACTGATTTGGAACTCAAGGATCGCGTAGAATTTATGGCAGATCAGTTATTTGATCAATTCAATGGTCAATACAGACATGGACTGAAAACTCTCTTGCAAATTCTCGGACCCGAAAATATGAATGAGACCGGAATGTTTGCTAATTATTACTGGATCTTACCGATTGCGAAATATGTTGAAAAATACGGACTTGATAATTTTGAAATATCAATAAAGGCGATAGAAAAAATAACCAAGAGGAGTACAGGAGAATATGCCATTCGACCATTTATAGAAAGGTATCCTCAGAGAACAATAGAAGAAATGTTTAAATGGTCTAAAAACGATAATTTTCACCTCAGAAGGTTGGCAAGTGAAGGTGGACGCCCACGATTACCCTGGGCAACAAAATTACAAATATTCATCGACGACCCACTTCCTCTGTTACCGATTCTTGATCAACTTAAGGATGACAAGATAAGATATGTCCAAAAGTCCGTAGCTAATTGTGTGAATGATATTCTTAAAGACAATATTGACATAGGTAAGGACTTGATTAATAAATGGTCGATTAATCCAACAAGGGAGCGTATCTGGATTATTTCGCATGGGATGCGAAATCTATTAAAGGAGGAGAATGCATGGGCTGTGAAAGTTAAGTCTCAATTATGCTGAAAAGTCACGAAATGATAAATTGATAGTATTCTTAAATTTCTAATTTATATATTAGTCGGCTACTAATAAACGTCTTTCTAAATCCAAATAATAAAGTTATGAGACCTTTAAATATAACCATCCTGTTGTTTCTATTCTTTGTCCAATCAGGATTGTCCCAGGATCCATCCCGTATCGCAGTCCTTGATAATTATATTGAAGAGAGTGTAAACAATGGAATTATTCCTGGTGGCGTATTTCAAATTAACCTGCATGGTCAAACCATTTTTAATAAAACGATAGGTTATGTAGATATTGATAAGTCACGTCTTTACAAAGAAGATGATATTTTTAGGATTGCTTCTATGACTAAAGCCATAACTTCTGTTGCGATCATGCAGTTATATGAAAATGGGCAATTATTGATAGATGACCCAGTCAGTAAATTTATACCGGAGTTTAAAGACACGAAAGTGCTCGACACTTTTGATGACACAGATTCTAGCTATACCGTAAAAGATTTGGACAGACCCATAACGATCAGACATTTGTTGACACATACTTCCGGCATATATTATGGCCTCTTTATGAATGGAAAAGAAAGGGCTGTATCCATTAAAAATAATTCTACAGAATACGGACTTTCACATAAAACCAAGTCAACGGCTGAAATGGTGCGTCATATTGCCACGCTACCACTGGCTCATCAACCAGGCACAGCCTGGACATATGGAATAAATATGGAAGTCTTGGGTCATATTGTTGAAGTTGTTTCAGGTCAAACTTTAGAGGATTATTTTAATGAGCATATTTTTGAGCCATTGAAGATGAATGATTCTCATTTTTATATACCAGAATCTAAGAAATCAAGATTGGTTCCTGTATATGCCCATACCAGGGACGGTATCAAAATGGATGAAGACGAAAACCTGAATTATCCAATTACAGGTTTTAAAAATCATTTTGCGGGTGGCGGAGAATTGTCTTCGACTGCACCAGACTATATGAGGTTTGTACGAGCACTTGTTAATGGAGGCACTCTTGACGGCAGACGGATATTGGGACGAAAGACCATTGAATATATGAGCGCTCCACAGACCGTCCATCTTCGACCCGAACCAAATAACCATACACGCCCTAATGGCAATGGTTTTGGATTGGGCTTCCTCGTAGAGACAGAGGAAAGCCTTGGAGCGGTACCTTATTCTCCGGGTTCATATATGTGGGGAGGGTATTTTAATACAAAGTTTTATATTGATCCGCAAGAACAATTAGTCTTTGTGGGAATGACACAGGTCGCTCCTTTTAGAAATGGCGCATTTTGGGATAAATTAAATGCTATTATATATTCAATATTGGATAATAATTATAAAAGCCCGGCTTCAGAAGAGGAGTCGTTAGTCATGGCTACACTCCTGGATTATGTTGAGGGCATTTATGAAGTAGATTCAACTCGTATAGAGAGAAGTGTGCATCCAGAATTGAGAAAAAGAGGCTATTGGTACAGCGAAAAAGCTGCTGCCTATAGAGATAATCTAGATATGTCATTCGATCAGTTACGACACCTTTCAGCTACGTGGAATAAAAATGGCAAGAGTGCAAATGTTCATTCTCCAAAGTTTATTGAAATATATGATGTAAATGATAAAACAGCTACTGCCAAACTCACAGCTGAATGGGGAGTTGATTATTTTCACTTGGCAAAGTTAAAAGGGAAATGGTATATCATGAATGTTATCTGGCAGTCTATTAAGGAGTAATGTATTCTTGTAATTTATAACTCATTATCTATCGTAAACTCGAAAATTACTGGATTTGCAATTTTAAGATAGTCTGTCAATTGCATGGTTATAGAATCTTCGAGTGACCCTGCATTAAATGAAATATTTGTATTCTCAAGGAGACTTGGGTCTACATATAAATCAAAGTCTAATATAGGTTTGCCAAATGGAGGAACAGAACCAGGTGCTAAACCGGTTAAAGTATTTAATTCTTCCAGTGAAGCAAATCTGGTTTTCTTTGCTTTCTTCCCCTGATTTTTATAATACGATTTTATTTTTTTTGGGTCCATTCTTTGATCTGCCGCCAGTACAAATAAAGAAAATTCATCCTGAATCTTATACAGGATGGCTTTTGCACCTGACGATAGCGATTCCCCTCTGACTCTTGCTGAGTCCTCGGAAGTAAGCGTCGGTTCGTGATTGCGAAGTATGAAGTCTACTTTATTGCTTTCGAGAAGCACTATGATCTGTTTTAAAATATTTTTCAAAATAACCCGGATGTATGAATGCCTATAAATGCACGAATTTAATGATATAATGAGTCAATGATATAATGAGTCAATGATATAATGGGGGAAGCTGCAAGACTGAGAAGTATGCATTACGAATCAAAAGTTCCAATTCTTAGAGGGTGCTGGACGCATGGGCTAATCCTCCGACCTACGGCCACCTCCTTTGGAAAGGAGGACATTTCAATTTTGCAAGAATATGGACACTTAGGAACCTAAACACTAAAGCACATGACTTTTCGCTACACCTTTCTAACCAACAATGAGCAACAAACAATTTTTAATTTTCAATTATCAATTGCCAGCCCCGCCCTTAGTCCCTGGAGGGAAATCCACCCGCTATGATTATGCAAAATCATAAATAATTTTACGAACAAACAACAATGAACGAGCAACAAACAACTTTATTTATTACAATTATCAATTATCAATTATCAAATATCAAATATCAAATATCAAATATCAAATATCAAATATCAAATATCAATTCTCAATTCTCAATTCTCAATTGTCTTTCAAAGTAAATACTCGAGAGATATTGAATCCAAAATGAATATCCCCATCTCCCCAATTGCCTGTTGTTTCAGCAACAAATCCTTTTTCAATCATGGAGGTAGAGTTGCTAAAGTGTAACTGGAATACATGACCGCCAGTTTCTATATCAAATCCTAGTGATAGTGAGTTTCTGAATCCCGGAGCTAATTGATCGGGCAAAGCATACACATATTCCACATTAAAAGATGTGCGCTTGTTTAATTTAATACGTGTTCCCAATCCAAGAGCAAGGACATTATTATTTTCACTCCTAGTCTTTACGAGATTCCGGTGAACCAGGGTAGGAGAGAGTTGAAAGCTAAGATTTTCTGAAAACTTACGACCCAGGAGAATTTGATATGTGTAATATAGTCTTGAAGAGAATAAATTTTCTCGATCCGGATTTTGGAATGGTGTTGTTTTTATTGTTGTACTTGCTAACAAGGATGCAGTTATGGGAATTTCATTTTTACCGGTACTTTGTCGAAAGATTTTGAATTTTAAAAAGCCATCATACGTTTTTTCAAAACTACTTCTTCCAAATCCGATCATGAATCGGTCACTTAATCCATAGTCGACACCGATCCGAATAGTTGCTTGATCGATTCCAAATAACTCGCTTATACCACCATTGATAAGTCCGAATCTATGTGAGATTTTGACATCAAGTACACCGCCGGCAACATTTTCAATTGAATGAAGATTGATTATTCTGGTTGTCTTAAAACTGGCGATTGTATAATCTGTTTCATCAGGCGAGGCCCCCAACAACGAAAGAAGGTCTTCATCCTGTGCAGAAATACTGAATGCAAAATATATAAATAGAATGGTTAGATGTAAGTGTCTCATGATTAGCTCAGTACTTCATATTGTGCAATAATGTTGATTTGGACCTCCTTGGCTATATTGTCTCTTACAAGTTTGGGTATTTCTATTTTATAATCTGCAACTAAAACACGCAATTCACTCACAGCGCTCACTTGCTTATCCTTAACTGTGAAAGTGGCTGTTGTTTGTACTTCTCTTGTTACACCATGGATAGTCAGTTTGCCCGAAACATTGACTTGGTAGTCACCATCTTTTTCCAAATTAAGAGTTGATATATTTTCTATTTTTCCTTTAAAAGTAGCTTTGGGCATCTTTGAACTCTCCATGTAATTTTCATTGAAGTGGGTCTGCATTAGAGCCTTTTTAAATTCAAATGCCTTAATCAGGACCGCCCATTCTATGGCTCCGGTTTGCACATCAAATATTGATGTAGCCTTATTGTTCACAGCTTCGATTTCCTCCATTGGGGCATGAGAACTAAATACGATATTTCCTGTGCGCGTGAAATATTTTTGAGCTTGCAAATTATGTGATGCAATCAATATTAGAATAAAAAGTACACTTTTCATTGTTTGATTTTAATTGATAATGGTACTATTTACGAGTATGACATCCATAAGATATCCAGTACAGAGTCCTTTGATTGTAATATTATCTCCTGATGAATAATCAATTTGAGTATAAGAATTATCTAGTTGACAGATCACTTGTGAGAGTGGGTCCTCTGTCTTTAGATAAATACTAATGCCATCCTGACTTTCTACTTTATCGATCTCACCTGTTACGGCGATTATTTTATCCAGGTAAGCTGTATTAGCCGTAGATTCATTTTCCTTGTATAATTTTAATAAATCTGATGCTTGAATAGTAATATCTGATTTTACATTTTTTAAGGTGGCAACAGGGGCATTGTACATTTGATAGCCATAAAAAATACCCCCACAAATAATAATGCCTATTGATAGAAGTAAGATAGTTTTATTACGACTCATAGTTATTGCATTAATTTTTTAATTATTAGGTGCTCCATTTTGAATCCACTCTTCAAATTTCTCAATTTCACATTCCACGAGCATTGCTTTACCTTGTGGCATAGGTGCAAATCCTGGCAGATGCTTGATGGCACCAATTAATCTGTTATTATCTACAAACCTCTTAACATTAGTGTATCCTTCTAATGTTACATTACCGTTATTATTATCAGAGTCGTGACAATTAAAACAGGATCGTTCAATAATGGGGACCAGATCCTGTGCATAACTTGTGTTAGATGTATCGCAAGTTGTAGTCCCAAATAGATCTTCCTCGTTATCCGATGTACAAGAGCAAAAAAAGGTGATTAATACGCAGCTTATAAGAGGAATTATATTTTTCATAGACATTTGGACATTTCTCTGGAATTATCAATACTCTTGAGTTTCAGGGTATCTCGGGTTCTTTAATATTATTGTTTCCCAGCAACTTTATATAAATCCTGGGCATTACTCGGTCGTTATTATTACAAGAATTATTTTTAATAGGTTGCGTTAGCTGTTAAATAATGCGGTATTATGTTTTATCCATGCAGCAGAACAGGCTTTAGTGAAGGGTCAGTATTGTGACAATGAATGCGCTTATCATTTATTTTGGATGCCCGTTGTTTTTGATTGAGAAAAATTCAATTCACTGAATTTGCGAATTTGGATCTTGTCAAATGTTAAAAGAGCATGATGGTTAAACTTGATAAAACTCATTTGGCTTTGTAGTAGACGTCGTTTGGAGAACATTTTAGTCTGTGATTGGTTTGGTATAATGTCGGACATTAAATTTTGATGCATCTTTAAGTAATATGTTGATCATTCGCAGACATATCGAGTTTCTTTCATTGATATTATTGACGAGTTTTTTACTCAGTCTGCAAGGTCCCGGCATGTATGAAATATTTCATCAACTATCCCATCTTGCTGACAGGATGCAGGATACATATCAGACGCACTATTTAACAGACCACACGACTGCTCACGAGCATGATGACCTCTTGACATTGATGAATATATCCCAAGATCATGATACAAAAGTGCCTCCTGTTCTCGAAAAAGTAATCAAAGGATTAGACTTAATTCAACCGGATTTAGTTACCTGGAACCTTGAAGATAGAAGACCTGAGGTGAATTTTCGTTCATCATTCATGCTATCTAGTATTTATCAATCAATCTTGGCCCCTCCCCCAGAAGTTGTTTAGAAAATATCAATTTGTATGGTGCTTATAGTAGTACCTGCTTTGGACTTGATTTATTCTAAATTACAATTTAAAGGCCATGATTAAATTCTTTATATGTGTTTTGGTCAGCCATCTGATCTACACAAGTGTAAGTAGTCAATCGTTCCATGGAAAAATCACAGACATGGAAGGACGTAATCTTCAAGATGCTTTTATATTCACTTCCTCACATAATATTCATACGCATAGTGATGCGCTAGGTAAATTTGTTCTTCGGGGAGTATCAATTGGTGACACTGTCATTGTTAGTTTTCTCGGTTATAAATTAAAAGAAACTGTTGTTGACAATGAGCATTTGGAAAACAGTGTGGTCATAGTATTAGAAGAAGAGTCTTATGCTCTTAATCAGGTATTAGTTACGGGAGGGGATCGTTCTGTTCATCGGATTGCAAATATAGATCTCCAAATTTCTAATGTGCGTTCCTCGCAAGAAATACTGCGTCAGGTGCCCGGATTATTCATTGCTCAACATGCCGGAGGAGGGAAAGCCGAGCAAATATTCCTCAGAGGATTTGATATAGATCATGGTACGGATATCACAATTTCAGTTGAAAATTTGCCTGTTAATATGGTGTCGCATGCGCATGGACAGGGTTATTCGGATCTACATTTTCTAATTCCTGAATTAATAAAAGATATTGATTTTGGCAAAGGTCCTTACTATATTGATAAGGGTAATTTTAACACGGCTGGATATGTTCAATTCAATACAAAAAATGAAGTTCAAGAAAGCATATTCGGTTTGGATATTGGTAAATTTGGTACGGCGAGGTTATATGGAGTGCTAAACGTGCTAGATAGAGTTGAAGGACATAATGCCTACCTAGCCGGGGAATATTTGCTATCGGATGGATACTTTGAATCTCCACAAAATTTTCATCGTTTCAATTTGATGGGAAAGTATACAGTCAATTTGCCCGGTGATGACCAGCTCTCTTTGCTTTTTTCTAATTTCAAAAGCAGATGGAATGCCTCTGGCCAGATACCTCTGCGACTTGTAAACAGTGGTAAAATATCGAGATTCGGTAGTGTGGATGATACCGAAGGTGGCAATACGGACAGAACGAATCTTTTGCTTGAGCTTACAAAATCGATCGGGAATAACAGTTTTATTAAAAACAATTTTTGGTTTAGTAATTATAATTTTGATTTATATTCGAATTTTACATTTTTTCTAATCGATCCATTAAATGGAGATCAAATCAGACAAAAGGAGAATCGAAATATTTTTGGATTGGAAAGCGTCTTTCACCAACCCTTCTATAGCAATAAAGTTGATATTCTTAGCAAATACGGCTTGGGTGTCAGATATGATGATATCAATAATAATGAGCTTTCAAGAACAGCAAACAGAACGGATGTACTTAGTAGTGTTTCGTTGAATAATATAGATGAGTTAAATATATATAGTTTCGCAGGTTTAGAAATTGAATATAAGAATTGGACTTTCCAGCCCGGATTGAGATTAGACCTGTTTAATTTTGAATTAACGGATGGTCTTAATTTGAGAGCAAACAAAATGTCCGAAAATGCTCTTTTCCTGGCTCCTAAATTCAATATATTTTATAATGTTGACAGACAATTGCAATTATATTTGAAATCCGGGAGAGGATTTCATAGTAATGATGCACGAGTTATTTTTACCGGGAAATCTGATAAAAATCTTCCAGCAGCAATTGGGGTGGACGTGGGCGTTATTTGGAAACCAATTCCGGATATATATATTGATGCCGCTTTATGGCAGCTCAACCTGGAGGAGGAATTTGTATACATAGGAGATGTTGGAATCATAGAACCAAGTGGCAAAACAATAAGAAGAGGATTGGATTTTGGCATGAGATATCGGGCAAATAATAACTTTTACATACGAACTGATCTGACTTATACTTATGCCAGGATGAGCGAAGAAGAATCAGGCCATGATTTTATTCCGCTGGCACCAGATTTTACGGCAACCGGGGGGGTAAATTATCACAATGACCGAGGTTGGTCCGGGGCACTTTCTTATCGATTTATCAAAGATCGTCCGGCAATTTCCGATAGATCAGTAATTGCAGAGGGATATTTCTTAGTAGATGCTAAATTAAATTATGAACTAGATCATATTTCATTTGGTCTTTCAGTCGAAAATTTGTTTAACGTTACATGGAATGAAGCGCAGTTTGCTTCAGAAACCCGTCTTAAGAATGAATTAACTGCTGTAGAAGAACTGCATTTTACTCCGGGTACTCCTTTCTTTCTGAAAGGTTCAATACGCTATAATTTCTAAGGGTACAAATTCAATAATTGTCATTTTCAATATGTACTAAAGGTAATTATAAGTGGGCACCTCCGGTGTCATTGATATTGCGTTTGGGTGGGATGTGATGCTTTATACAGATGACGATATGATCCGGGCATCGAGGTTAGATATTTTATTGAATTAATAGGTAAAATGCTCCTCGGAGATTTGAACGCCTTCTTGAAATTCAATTACAATTTCTTCAGTATTCGCACCCATTCCCGATGACGTAATTTTAAATGGAAATTTTCCGTAATTACATTCCAGGGCTTCCATTTTCATGCCTACAACATTGGTTGTTGTTATAATACAGTCACATTTTTTGCCTGCAATATATTCTGACGGAGCCTTTTGTTGGTTCGCCTCAAGTGCATCCAAAATGCCTTCGCCAAACTGTTTTTCTTTACCTTCTGTCATAACATTCATCAAGTCGCGCCCAGGGTTATCCATCTCATGTACTGTTCCATCTTCTTTAATTGTTATGAGCTTATCTTTGGTCATGATACTGCGATCTTTGGTAACCTCTATTCTGTTTAGCATTTTAATATTTCGTGTTGTGGTTGTATATCGAGCTTCGGAGAGACCATAATCTTTAATATAAAGTAAAGTTTCTACAACTATTTCAATTCCGGCCTGTACAGTCTTACTGATCATCTTCACCACTGCTGTTTCGAATAAATACCGCTTCCAATTTTGATCAGAATCGATAACCATTTCTGATTGATGATACATTAAAAATATTGGGTATATTGATACGTCTGAATTCTTGAGATTATAATTTGAACTGGCATGTGAGTTACCTATTTGAATCACAAAAAGCACAAAAAACGAAAGAATTGGCAGTCTCATAACAATGCATTTTTATTGTATCGTGAAGATATGAGACACACTACCTATCTGGCAATCACCCATTTGGGGTATAATGATGAGTGCATACTCAACCTAAATCAACTAACTAGCTGAGCGGTTAAATCATATTACATAAATTAGAATTGTCATGTCCGCCTGCCTTTGTCAGGATTTTTATGAAAAATAATGCCAATTCTGAACAAATTGCAATTTCGAACCAGGGATTGCCATCCCTGGCTGACAGAAAAACGCTCCTTCAGAGCTATGATCTTTTCTCATAAATACGAAATTCTCTGATCCTTAAAATCAATTCATGATTACGAGACTATTTGACAACCGCTCAACCCGTTAACTTTAGAATTTACAATAGGAGTACTAATTATAAGGATGAATCCATGGAGACCGGTAGTCTCTTTTCAACAGTGACGTAGCTTCCGGGTCATTAATGATACGATGTTTAACACTATCGTATCGAAGAGGCCTCCCGGTTTTCATGGAAATATTAGCCAGGATACAACTGGCAGTAGAAATATGACCTTCTGTTACATCTGCTGAAAGTTGACCATTTTTTTCGATGGCTCCGAGAAAGTTTATTAAATGATTTCGTGTAGC
>JAJCYJ010000980.1 GCA_029262975.1 Saprospiraceae bacterium | reverse complement strand
TACCGGATTCGATATTACTCTTCTCTGCTCTTAGTCGTTCCAATTCTCGTTCGTAAAGTCTGGACTTAAGCATTTGAATGGCTTTTTCTCTATTCAAATGTTGTGATCGTTCTTGTTGGCACTCTACTACAATACCACTAGGCAGGTGCCTAACACGAACGGCTGATTCTGTCTTATTCACGTGCTGTCCCCCGGCACCACTGGCACGGAATGTATCCCAATCCAGATCAGCAGGATTTACATCAACTTCTATCCTGTTATCTACTAACGGATGAACAAAAACACTAGCAAATGATGTCATTCGTTTGCCTTGTGAATTATAAGGACTGACACGAACAAGCCGATGAACACCATTTTCTCCTTTCAACATTCCATAGGCATAATCACCTTTTATTTCTATCTCAACGGATCTAACTCCGGCAACATCTCCCTGTACTCTGTTGAGTTCGCCTACCTGGTATTTACTTTTTTCTCCCCATAACACGTACATACGATAAAGCATTTCCGCCCAATCACACGCTTCGGTTCCTCCTGCTCCTGCATTAATTTCCAGGATGGCAGACAATTCATCTTCTTCCTTGTTAAGTGTGGATCTGAACTCTACATCGTCAAGTACCAAGAGTGACTTTTGGTATTGCCTTTCTACTTCTTCTTCGGTCCCTTCACCTTCCTGATAAAACTCATAAAGGACTTCCAGGTCGCCAATCGAAGCTTCCAAATCGATGTAATGTGCAACCCAAGTTTTATGACTTTTGAGATCCCGTAGCAAAGTTTCAGCTCTTTCCGGATCATTCCAAAAATTCGGATCCAGTGACTGCTGCTCTAAATCTTCAATTTTTAATAATCGCTTCTCGACGTCAAAGATACCTCCTCAGGTCCGACATTCGCGACTTCATTTCTCCCAGCTGATCTGCTGTCATTTGTCCTTGCGTTTAAAAGATTAAAAAAAGATTTTTAGAAAGATTACCATTCGGTTTAGATAAATACTTCTTCTACGACAAGATAGAAATACAATTCTGCGCCTGCAGGAATATCCGGTGGAGAACCAACTGCTCCATATCCCAATTCTGAAGGGATAAATACAGAAGCACGTGTACCCAATGGAAGATATCTTGCGATTTCATGCCATCCCTGGATCACAGCATCTCTACCCAATCGGAAAGTATATCCTCTGCCTTTCGAAAAGGAGTCATCAAATCTATTGGCATCAGCAACTGTGCGACCATAGTATTGCATCGTAACCATGCGTTCGTCTGTCGGCATTTCACCAGTACCAAGTTCATGAATAAAATACTTAACGCCATTGGGTGTTTCCTTTATGTCAAGCTTACCCGCCTTATAATCCTTCAATGTTTGCGCTGTCAATTCTTCTACCTCTGGAACCAATGCACGGACTGTAGCCATTTCTGCTTCCATTTTCTGTCTTTGTTCGCTTACCCTGACCATATGGTCAGCTTCTGACAGGATTTCAGCTACTGTTACATGATACTCTATATGCTCCAGATCAAAACCATCAGGCATACTTGGAACAGAATCTACAGGTACAATGATCGCTACACTATCTCCGAGAGACATATAGGAAATGATATCAACAACCGGATTTCTCTTCCTTGTCTTATCCGTTGGATCAAGGATTTGAACGGATGGCAGAATTTTTTGATTTCTATAGGTCTGAAGTAAAGAATCCTTATCATCGTAAATGTCCATTTGAAAATAGACAAACTCACCAACATTTGGTTTTTGACCATTGTTCGCCTTGATATGCCTATAATCATAGTTTGAGATATCAGATCTTTTCACTTCCGATGAATTCTGGCCGCAGGAATAGATAAAGAGGGTTACGAAAATTATCCAAAGTATTTTATACATAATGAATTTGAGTTTTGTTGAATGAACGATTGTTGCTCAATAATTAGTTGTTTTTCTTGAAATTCGGCGCAAGTTAATCTAAACCAATAAGAATCGCCATAGTACCATTCCGGTCTGTTAGTAACCCAATGAAATTTGTTGAGCAATTCAAGCAATACCACGGGTAAAAACCTTAGTCATTTAGGACAGAAATAAACTCTGGCAGCACTTCTTTTAATTTGGTAATCGTTTCTTCCAGTGAGGAAGTGGATGAACCCCCACTTGCATTTTTATGTCCACCGCCATTAAAATGTTTTCTGGCTAATTCCTGGACAGATATTTCTCCCTTACTTCGCAATGACAAGCGGATTTCTCCATGGGGCATTTCTCTGATAAAGGCAGCCACGTGCATCCCTTTGATCATCAGAATATAGTTCACTAAGCCTTCGGTGTCTCCTCTCGCAATCTGATATTTGTGATAATCGGATTTTGTCAAAAAAATAATGCCTGAATGCAATTCCGGGATAACTTCCAACCTGTTGCGAAGGGCGTGCCCTAAGATTGTCATTTGCCTATGTGTCCAACTATTAAAAATCGCGTCATTGATCATATAATCGTCAACACCCAATTTTTTAAGCTCT
Organism: Saprospiraceae bacterium; assembly: GCA_029262975.1. Taxonomy (GTDB): domain Bacteria; phylum Bacteroidota; class Bacteroidia; order Chitinophagales; family Saprospiraceae; genus JAJRXG01. The sequence goes on along the minus strand of JAJCYJ010000980.1, from coordinate 1,090 downwards.
GAAGCAATTCTGTAGACTTCTGGATTGGTGCCATATTTGAATGAACCTGTGTCGGTTAAGATACCGGTAAAAAGACACGTGGCAATATCCTTATTAATCATGTGCGGTGCATGACCCAAGGCTTCGATAAACCGATATATTAATTCGCAAGTCGAACTCGAAGCTGTATCTGACATATACCAATCAGCGAAAGGTTCTGGATCCAGGTGATGGTCGATCATTGCTTTATATGCAATTGATTCTGTAATGTTTAATGCTAACGGATCAATGCGATCCAATCCATTGAAGTCAAGACAGAATATGATGTCTGCATGAGACAAAGATGATCGTACTTCATCCTGGTTAAGGTCAAAGACACTTACGGAATCCAATGAAGGCAAATATTTAAAAACCGCAGGATATTCAGAAGGTAGAATAACCGTACACCGATGGCCAAATAATTCCAAAAAAAGTTTGAGTGCCAGGGAAGAACCAATGGCATCACCATCGGGATTGCGGTGTGTTATAATCGCAATATTTGATGGTAGGCTTAGTTTGGATTTTATTTCATTGATATCATCCATCTAATTCCTACTTGTGATTACTGTTTTATGAAGATTCAAAATCTTTCTGTCTGTGCAAAGTGAAAATTACCTTCGATCTGAGCATTTTCATCCGAATCAGATCCGTGCACTGCATTCTCTCCTACATTTGTTGCATACAAAGAACGTATCGTACCAGGCTCAGCTTCAGCTGGATTAGTCGCTCCAATCAATGTTCTAAAATCAACAACAGCATTCTCTTTTTCAAGTATAGCAGCTACTATTGGGCCAGATGACATAAAGGAAACTAATTCTCCATAAAACGGTCGCTCCTTATGAACTTCATAAAATTCTCCAGCTTTTTCAGGTGATAACTGCGTATACTTCATCGCCCGAATCTTAAAGCCCGCATCATTGATCATCTTTAAGATAGCGCCTATGTGACCTCCCCTGACAGCATCAGGCTTGATCATAGTAAATGTTACATTTCCTGTCATGTTATTTTTTATATGAGGCCGCAAAAGTATGAAAAGGAATCATGGGACCCAAGATCAGCGCTTTTTTTGTTT
>JAJCYJ010000979.1 GCA_029262975.1 Saprospiraceae bacterium | reverse complement strand
ATTTAATTATAAAATTGCTTGCATCTATTTTTGTAACGGAGACTTAAGCAATACAATGGTGCATCTTCACAATATTACTAACCAGGTTTATCCCAATTTCAGAGAGGATATTCAATGCTTCGCTAGAATTCTCAACCTCATTGCACATTTTGATTATGGAAATGAAGCCCTGGTCACACATCAAATCAAATCAGCTTATCGCTATTTATCTAAAATTGAACATCTTCAACCAGCATTAAAATCAATTCTGGCCTTTGTCAGGAAGATTCCCAGAATAAGTGAGGAAAACTTGAAATTTGAATTCACTAAATTAAAAAATGAACTTGTCGATATTAAAAAAACACAATTTGAAAGAAGACCATTCCTATATCTGGATATAATATCATGGTTAGAAAGTAAAATTGAAAACATTCCTGTCGGCGAGATAATCAGGCGAAAGGCCGTATCAATTCAGATGAATAATTGATTTAAAAACTATCCACTTTACTTAACAATAGTTGCCTCGACAACTTTAAAAATCCATGTAAAATTTGATAATTAGATTTAAGAGCATAGCTTTGTTGACTTGAAGAAGCAGAATACATATCGTTTTAGCTATTTCTTTTATTTCTTTTGCACGCAAAAGAGGTAGGACTGAATATAGCGCAAACAATGTGTCAAGATATGAGGAGTCCTACTGAGTAGGACTCCTTTTTATTTTAGTTCACCTTCAATCTTCAATAATAATTGTAGTCAATGAGAAGAAAGACAAAATTAGTTATTCAAGGATACCCAGGTAGCTTTCATGATGAAGTGGCACGTAATTATTTTGGACAAAATAGAGTAGAAATAATTCCAGCCAAAAGCTTTACACAATTAGCGCAGATTCTTAAGGAGGATCATACTGTTCATTATGGTATAATGGCTATAGAAAATAGTATTGCCGGGAGTATTTTGCAGAATTATAAAATTTTGAGAGAAAATAAATTTTGGATATCAGGGGAAGAATATCTGAGAATTAACCACCAGTTGTTAGCATTGCCCGGTCAGACTTTAGCTGATCTGCATACAGTAGAATCCCATCCTATGGCTATTTATCAATGCGAGGAATATTTTAATGATTTACGTCATATTTCACTTATTGAATCAGTTGATACAGCACTTTCTGCCAAGAAAATATTCGATCATCAATTGAAAGGATGTGGTGCCATTGGTAGTAAACATGCCGGAGAAATTTACAATCTTGAAGTACTCGCTTCCGATATAGAAACTTCAAAAGTCAACTACACCCGATTTGTAATTGTTTCTAGACAAGCACAATATAATTCTCTTGGGAATGCAAATAAAGCATCCATTTATCTTAGAGTACCACACAGCCACGGCAGCTTGCTTAAAGTCCTGCAACACATTACAAATTTTGAAATCAATATCAGTAAATTACAATCCTTTCCAGTTCTTGGGGAAATAAATACCTACTATTTCCATCTTGATTTAGAATTTGAAGATATAAGCCAGTACGAAAACTGCCTTGATGAAATTAGAAAAGTAAGTTCGGGTTTAGAAGAGCTTGGTGTTTATAAAAAAGCAATTATCCATGATCATCAACCCGTCTAATCGAATTGGAGATGTCAAATCTTACTATTTCGCGACAAAATTAGCCGAAATAGCAGAGATGAATACACGTGGAGAGGACGTGCTTAATTTAGGAATAGGAAGTCCGGATCTCCTGCCTCCATCAGATATCATAGAAACTTTAAGGGAAGCTTCGTTAGCACCGGAAGCAAATAAATACCAACCTTATAAAGGAATTTCTGCGCTCAGAGAAGGTTTCTCCCATCATTACCAATCCATGCTTGGCGTATCCATAAACCCGGATACTGAGATATTACCCCTCATGGGATCCAAGGAGGCAATCATGCATATTTCTATGTCTTTTTTAAATGATGGAGACCTTGTCCTGGTGCCTAATCCAGGTTATCCAAGCTATCGGGTTACAGCAGAACTTGCTGGAGCTACGCCTGTTTTATATGATCTCACTGAAGATATGAATTGGCTTCCTGATCTGAAGAAATTAGAAAGACTAGATTTGACACGAGTAAAACTCATGTGGATAAACTATCCCAATATGCCCACGGGTGCCATTATTGACGATCTATCACTTAAGGCATTAATAGATTTTGCTGATCGGCACCACATTCTATTATGTCATGACAATCCCTATAACTTTATTCTAAATGAGCAACCGAGGAGTATTTTCAATATAGACGGAGCGTGGGCATGTTGTCTAGAATTATATAGTCTCAGTAAGTGCTTTAATATGTCGGGTTGGCGTGTAGGTGGCTTAATTGGAAACAAGGATTATATCGATGTCGTTTTGAGATTTAAGAGCAATATGGACAGTGGCATGTATAAGCCGATTCAGATTGCTGCTGCTAAAGCGCTTCACCTGAATAAAGATTGGTTTGAATACTTAAACCAGATTTACAGAAATAGAAGAGAAGCAGCTTATGAGATTTTTGACCTCCTCGATTGCACTTATGAAAGAGATAGTGCGGGTTTATTTATATGGGCTAAGGCACCATCTTATATTCAGGATGTGACTTCATGGGTTGATGACATTTTAAGTCAGGCCAAAGTTTTTATCACTCCTGGCGTTATTTTTGGTTCTAATGGAGAGAATTATGTCAGGATTGCGCTTTGCTCTTCAACAGAACAACTCCATCAGGCGCGATATAGAATAGAATCGAGATTTGTAAAATCGCTAGCATAACATTTAATGAGTAAAGCAAGAAAAGTAGGAATTGTTGGTTTAGGATTAATCGGAGGTTCAATGGCAAAAGACCTGCATACTGCGGGCCATGAAGTTATAGGATTTGATGTAAATCCAACACATATCCAAAAGGCACTTGATCTGAAATTGATTTCGCAGGGGGTTGAATTAGACGAGTTAGCTAAAATGAGTGATATCATCATCGTTGCAATTCCAGTCAAAATGACTGGAGATATCATTAGAGAATTATTAGATATGATTTCCTGGAATACGATTATTATCGATACAGGGTCAACAAAGAAAAATATTTGTGCAGCTGTCAGAAGTCATACCAAGAGAGGCAGATTTGTGGCATGTCACCCCCTCGCCGGAACAGAATTCAGTGGTCCTCAAGCAGCAATAAAAGATCTCTTTAAAGGGAAGAAAAATATAATCTGTGAAGAACATCTCTCAGATGAAGACGCGCTCGAAATGACCGTCAGTTTACTTTCTTCTCTGGAAATGCAGTGTATTTTCATGGATCCTGTAGAGCATGATAAGCATATGGCCTATGTCTCACATCTTTCTCATGTGAGTGCTTTTACTTTAGGTACAACTGTTCTTAATATAGAAAGAGATCAAAAACAAATTTTCAATCTTGCCAGTACTGGGTTCGAATCTACTGTAAGGCTGGCCAAAAGTTCACCTCATACCTGGTCGAGCATTTTTACAGATAACTCAGACAACCTATTGGAAGCATTAACTTCATACATTAAAGAATTAGAAAATTTTAAAATTGCGTTGGAAAATAAAGATGAAGAAGCAATAAAAGATATTATATCAGACGCAAATGAGATAAGACGTGTATTGAATGGTCTGAAGTACAATATTGTCAAATTAAGTTAATTAGAAAATAGAATTAAGTATATATCATCATGGAAACAAAGACGAAACAAGCAACATTTAAAACCAATTGGTTAAGAAAAACAGAAGTACCTGTCGTCATTGCGGGTCCCTGTAGTGCCGAGTCGGAAGAACAAGTTTTTGAGACTTGCAGAAAGATAGCCGCCACAGGTAAGGTAGATATTTTACGGGCCGGTATTTGGAAGCCCAGGACGAGACCCGGAACATTCGAAGGAATTGGAATTAAAGGTCTTCCCTGGATGCGCCAGATGAAAATCGAAACCGGGCTCCCGGTAACTGTTGAGGTGGCTAAAGCAGGGCATGTAGAAGCTGCACTTGAATTTGATATAGACATACTATGGGTGGGAGCACGGACGACTGTCAATCCCTTTGCCGTTCAAGAAATAGCTGAAGCTGTACGCGGGGTTAATGTACCCATCCTTGTGAAGAACCCAATCAATCCTGATCTTGCGTTGTGGTTAGGAGCCATCGAGAGATTCGAACGCGTAGGTATCGAAAAAATAGGGGCTATTCACAGAGGATTCTCAAATAGTACAGAGAAGATCTACCGCAATAGACCACAATGGCAAATGGCCATTGATTTTATGGCCAAAAGACCTGAACTCCCAATGATCTGCGATCCTAGTCATATTTGTGGTAACCGACATATGCTCAAAGCAGTTGCTCAAAAAGGAGTCGACTTAAACTATGATGGATTGATGATCGAATCACATCGCGATCCTGATAATGCCTGGAGCGATGCCAAACAACAAATTACTCCGCAAGTATTGGGTGAAATGATCACCAGCATGAAACTCCGATATGGCCTTGAAGATGATCCTACCGTACAGCAAAGCTTGAACTTTATGAGACAGGAAATCAATCAGATAGATGAAGACTTGATAAACTTGCTTGGAGAACGGATGGCTATAGCCAGACAGATCGGTGAATACAAAAAACAAAATAACATGACGATCCTCCAGCCTAAAAGATGGAAGGAGATTCTCGATAAAGCACAAATAAAGGGTGAAGCCAATCGTTTGAGCGAAGATTTCATGAGTAAGTTACTCCGGGCTATTCATGATGAAAGCATTGACCAACAGGAGAACATAATGGAAGGTTAGTAAATACTATAATCTTGGAATACCAAGATATTATAATGGTCTTAAGAGAAAAGCCCTTTCCGTTTCTGGAAAGGGCTTTTTTATACAACCTAAATTAATTTCTTCTATTTATGCTTTCACAGCAATTATATTTCTTTGTCTGACAGCGGTAACGCCGAAGATCAAGAATAATAAAGACAAGACGATAATGCCCCATTCCCCCAAAGTTGGAATTCTAACCATTGGGCAAACTTCTGTACACATCGGTGTCACATCCCTAATTTGATTTTCATTACGTACACTAAAGAGCATGCCATTATTAGGATGCCAGAAGTCCATAGTCAATGTGTACATCCCATCAGCATCAGGAGTAGTGCCTGTATTGCCTAGAACAGCACCCGCTACTAACGGCGCTCCACCTATAACGCCCGCATCCTGAATCATTGCATCATTGTCATTCAAGACAATTTCTTCATTTGGAGCGCCACTTTTGATGGTCATGATGTCATGATAAAGTACGAGTACTCCTCCATTATTCCCGTCATAAACATTAAGTGGATCTCCACAATCACAAGGGTCAGCTAAGCTTAAGGATAACATACAATTAGGCGCTGCACCAGTTACTGCTGGAAAACTACAATTGCCTCCAGTTAATGATATACTATAGCTAGCAACAGATGATGGAAAAGTAACATAAGCAATATCGTCACCATCAATTGAAGGATTTCCTCCCGTTATGGATGTAGCTCCCGCTGCGGTTATCATGGCTCCATTACTTGGACCTCCAGTCCACGCCACAAATACTGTATAAGCAGGTTGTCTGTCGGCACATTCCGGATTAAAAAAGTTTGGATCGCTGTCTAAAGCAAAGGCTGTAATTGTACACGCCCCTCCACAAGATGGAGCCGAACCACTCAAACCTGTTGCAGCCCCTGCAACTATTCCACATAACATTTCCGTATCAGAGACGGTAATGGCATATGCTGCGTCGGTATTAGGGTATGTAAATACCTGAGACCCGTTATTTGCTGCTGTCGTAACAGAAGCAGGAGCACCTGCTCCACCAGCTGTAATTGTAACAGATGCATCTGCACCCACCCAACTAACAGTGACCGTATAGGACAAATTATCCATAGAACATACAGGTGCTGTCGCGCTAATACTGGTCAACTCACACATCGGCGGTGCCATCACATCACAGACCTGGGCTTTAGTTTTATATCCTGGATTCGCATCATAGGTAGCATTAGCTCTAATGGCTTGACCTGCTGTAAAGCACGTCATGCAAGCATCATCCACATAATCCATAAAGTTATTATAAGTATAAGGTACACCAGGATTACTCGGATTGGTAGCTGTTCCATTGGCAGATCCACCGGGACATCCATACTGAGAATAGGCCTGAGGAGGAGTATCTGTTACATTGTCACAATCACAAGCTGTCGTAGTACATCCACCACTACAAACCGCACCATTCTGACATCCAGTTCCATCTGCAAGAGATCCCGTAGACGTCTCATTATTTGGCGTACCAGAAGCATCTCGGCAAAAAGTGTGCGCAAGACCTAAAAAGTGTCCCGCTTCATGAGTAGCAGTCGCTCCACCTGTATTTACAGGAAAGTTAGAGACACAGCTCATATTTCCTACAAACTGGTTAATATCTTTTGCACATGAGGTACTTGTCGTTCCCCAGGCACATGAATTCATGATAACCGTATTAGAATTGCCAGGAGCAGGACTATCCGGATCTCCGCCTAAAGGTGCAACACCCAAAGTGCCATTGGCATCAGGAGCTTTGACCACAAAGTTCATATAGCCCGACCATGCCGCAATGAAACAAGGAGCATATCCATCGGCATCATTGGCGCATGTATAAGTCCCACCAAAAGTGACAGCAGGCATACCCTCAGCTATTCCAGATCCTGCTGGGTGATTACGGGTAGCAATCTTAAATTCAAAACATCCTCCACTTGAAGAGTCAAAACTGTTAGGACTTGTCTGACAAGTTTGTCCACCATATGCTGCATTTAACACATTGATTTGATCCTGTGCTAAATTAATAAGGCAAGTCATTTGTGCCGCTGTAAGACCTGTATTGTCATAATGAACGGCTACCGGTATGAACTTCTTAGTCGCACAAGATGTACCATCTGATTTCAACTCTTTCGCATATTTTTCCGCAATGACCTTAATTCTTGCCTGAGTTGCTTCATATTGCTTGGCATAATTAGCATCATTGGCCATTTTTTCCATATGGCGCGTCTGAGTCGTACATTTTTGCGCATCAGCCGTGATCATCGTGCCAAGTGCAAGCAAAAAGGTTATTACAAATAATTTCATGGAATCTTTCTTATTAGTTTAAGGCAATGTAGGTTTCTTAAATAATCATGTAAGCCACACAAATTAAGAATTAAATCTCTATTAATTAAAATGCTGAGTCTAAAAAAATCTTTAAAAAAAAAGATGAAATACGCACATAATTCCATCAAGAACTAACTATGGTGATATTCGATATAATATTGGTGACAAACTAGTCTTTTTCGGTGATTATCTTCATTTCTGCTTTTTTAAAATGCTTTTCCCTATGAAAATCTCTAAAACTGAAAGAAAAGTATATTATTAGAACATAAAAAATTAATCCCTCAAGTGAACAATTCTTCCCTTTTTTACTACCAAATGAATATTTCTCAAATCCGAGATTATTAATGAAGGGTCTCCATAAACACTGATTATATCTGCAGTCATTCCGGACTTAATCTCCCCTTTCCCGGATAATCCAAGTAAGGTTGCGTTTCCAGAAGTGACATTTCTGAGTACTTCAATAGGTAGCATACCATAATCAACCATCATTTCAAATTCTCGTACATTCTCACCATGAGGGAATACGCCAACATCGCCCCCGGCAACTATAGCAACACCTACTTCAAGTGCCAGGGCAAAACTCTCTCGTTTGTTTGTTATCCTTTGAGGTTCTGGATCAAGACCTTTCCTCCATCCACGATACTGCATTATGGCATCTCCTGCTGCAAGGGTTGGACACAAAGCAACCTTTTGTCTTTTCATTAGTTCAAATATTTCTCTTGTCCCTCCATCACCGTGTTCGATTGTATAAACCCCTGCTAATGTTGCGCGTCTCATACCTTCAGTAGTAGCAGCGTGAGCTACCACTTTTCTTCCGCTACTGGCAGCAACACGTACGATCAGCTCTAACTCTTCAAGTGTAAATGTTGGTCTTGCTTCGCCTTCTGGACCCCAACGATAGTCTGCATAAACTTTTATAATATCTGCTCCTCCACCGATTTGTCTTCGAACTTCAAGAATAAGATTATCAGTCCCATCCGCCTCATAGGCCCCAAGCGGAACCCGAACATGATCTGCAAATCCTTTTGGTCCGTAACTTCCAGTTGCAACAATCGCAGGGCCTGCTACGATTAAATCAGGGCCCTCGATGATTCCTTTTTCAATAGATTGCTTAATGCCAACATCCAGATATCCTGCTCCTTCGGATCCTAAATCCCTCATGGTTGTGATTCCTGCTTTTAAACTCTTCGTCACATGATTTGCCGCCCTGACTGCTCTTTCGGCGTACGACTCTTTCAAAACCTGGTCATTCCATGAAGTCTCGTTATAGGGATGTAGCAATATATGAGAATGGCCTTCTATCATTCCGGGCATCAGGGTTTGTCCACTCAAAATTCTTCTTTGCGCTGTATTTGAAATTTCCAAACTCGATATAGGGCCTGCATCTTTTATCAATCCATGCTGAATCAATACTCCCCAATCTCTATGTATTTCTTTCCCATCAAAAACCTGCTCAGGAATCAATAAAATCTCATGCTCTTGCCCATATGATGAAAAGATGTAAAAAAAGAAGAAAAATGAAATTGATGTAAACCTTTTAATAGTCTTCATGCGGAACTTTCTAGTGCTTCCCAAAATTCGAGTGCCCTTCTTGTATGGGGAATACATATTGATCCTCCAACTAGATTCGCTACCATAAATACATCAAATATTTCATCTTTGGAAACACCAATTTTGAAACATGTCCCAATGTGATATTTAATGCAATCATCACATCTAAGTACCATAGACGCCACCAATCCAAGCAGTTCTTTAGTCTTTATATCGAGCGCACCCTCTTTATATGTGTTTGTATCAAGATTGAAAAAACGGTTTAGGTTTTTGTGACCATAGCCTGTTAATTTCTCGTTCATTTTAGAACGATAGGCATTAAATTCATCGACAGAATTCATTGAGTTGTTTTTTTACTCGTGCAAGCAAATAAAAAACAGGGACATTTGACAACCAATTAACAAATAATCCCTGTTTTATATATACTTGAAGCGATTAGTTATCACTCAAGCCAAAACTGCTTAAAATGCGTTTTACAAATCCTGTTTATTCAAACTGCATATTGGACATCAAGATATTTTAGTTCAAAAGCCCTTCTGACAATACCAGCAGTATTTTTGGCACTTAACTTTTCCTGTAAATTTTTTCTGTGGCTTACTACCGTATGCATGCTTATAAATAATTCTGAGGCTATTTCTTTAATAGTAAATTCATTTACAATTAGTGATAACACCTCCTGTTCTCTGTTTGAAAGTCTATGTTGTATACAATTCATTAGCCTAATTTTTATTGGAGTTATTAGTTTTTTAGTTAGGACAATTTTCTATAAGCACGGTAAATAAGTTTGGGCCAGTAACTTCAAATTCAGGATTTAAGATTACATCCACAGTTCCTTTAAATGTGATATTATTAGCATTTACATTTACATTATTTGGGGACAATGCGCCAGAGGTAATATGACCATCATGAAAAGTGGCATTATTGGTAATATCGGCCTGCTTAACATCTGTCGTATTGGCTGGGTTACATGCAGATCCAATATTACCGATAAAGAGGCCTCTTCCGTGAGTTCCTGCAACAAAAGTATTATCAGAAGTGCGGTACTTAATCATGTCAACACGGACGTTGGCCAGGCCAGAGTTAGTAGCTTCCCAACTTGTATTCGCCGCATCGATATTATCTGTGGTCCATATACCCATGTCTGTGGCAAGAAGAGCATGATCACTATTGGCTGGACTAAAGATCCCCCAACGCACTGGTATATTTGGGAGATTGTTCTCGATATCCACCCATGTTGCCCCTCCGTCGATAGATTCATAAACACTCTTTACACCAAAATTACTGATGGTCATGAGCATGTGATTACTGTTACCAATTTGTACGTCTATTGATGACACAAAAGTGTTAGCAGGAGCTTGTGCAACGGTTGGACTAATATCTGAGGAAGTCAGAACACCTCCATTGGCATTGGTAATTTTAAATACTTTACCATTTCCGGTACCAACATATATTGTCGTAGGCGTATTAGGATCAACTTTGATCGTAGAAGCTTGCTTTCCGCCAAGTCCGGCACCACCTACGGCAATAGAAGGAACTAATGTAGCGCCTGCTGCAGCAAATCCAGTAGCCCGACTTATTTGATCAACTCCAGAGGCTCCGTATAGGATCTTGTTAGTGTCGTCATAGTCTGTAGGGTTAATAAATAGACCTGATCCATTCCCCCCAGCTACTTGTTCAGGTGGCATAGTCACCCACTCATCTCTGGTATAACTATAATTATTCATGGTGGTGGCTGTAATCTGAATAAGTGTATTCTGCTGATCAATATGCGCAACACCACCATCTCCGCCAGTTACCTCTACCGTCTTATTAAGGTTAGCCGCATCCCATTCATTTGATCCATTGTCCTGTAAGCCTCCTAAATATTCTTTAGCCGCAGCTATTGGACTTATATCACATGAGTAAAACTGACTAGTAACATAGCCCATTACATGATCTTTAAAAGTCGGTGTTGTGTTTTTATCTCCTGCATTTGGAGAGTACGCCACACCACCGTCATTGCTAAATACAACTTCATTTGTATTCCCAGGTCTGAATACTGCCAGGTGATGATCAGCGTGCATATAGTTAACACATGGACCTGAATTATCCCGCACCCATGAAGATATTATCGAAAAGCTCGTGCCACCATTCGTACTTCGATACATGTCTATACCGCCTAACAATACTACGTCAGGATCTGTAGGATGTACTTCTAAAACTACGCAATAGAATGCCTGTGCTCTTGTAAAGTGATTCGTCCCTTCAGTACATGGATCTACATTGATATCATAAACTTTTGGAATAGTTAAGTCTGTCCAGGAAGTGCCGCCATTAGTTGTCTTTTTGAAAAAACCAACATCATCAGATCCCGGATCAGCTGCGTCACTTTGGCCGATGGCGTATATAGTATTAGCATCAGAATCAGACACGTCAAATAGGGTCCTCTTACCTGAAGCATCTAATATCTTGGTAAATGTGCCAGCTCCATTACAGTTAGCTCCAGTACATTTATAAATATCTCCACCAAGATCATCAAAGGCATTTTCACCGACTGCCACCAACAGATTATTAGATCCATCTATCTTCAGATCACTAACTAATTGATCATTTGAAGCTCCATTTTGCGGTAAAACTTGTGCCCATGTTGTACCCCCATCGGCAGATCTGAATAATCCACTTGTGCCCTGGAATGCGCCATTTGGGGTGACGGGATCTCCTATCTCTGCACCGATATGTTTTTGTCCAGAACCGAGATATACAACACTAGTTCCTCCTTCATTTCTAACAACAATATCGCTGTTCAATTTATAAGGACTCGAACTTGGTAAATGTGCCCATGTCGCTCCGGCGTCTGTTGATTTAAATACCCCTACACCTGGAGTTACGCTTGTTTCTATTTCACCAGTTGCTGCATACCATGTGCTCGTATTATTAGGATCATAAGCAAGTGATACGACGGAAAGGTTTTCCATAAAATCATTGACTTTTGTCCAGACAGTAGTTCTTGTGGTGATATCATTATTTCTCCACAGACCTCCCGATGTACCAGCAGCATAGACCCTCTTGTTAGTCGCATCAGTTGGATCAAACATGATTGCCCTAGTTCTACCACCAACTGTATCAGGACCAACATCTGTCCAAGTAAGCATTGGGATTTTAGCTTTGTCATTACTTAGCTTTTTCATTAAAGCATCCTTGTATTCTTTAGCAACTATTAAATTCTCAGTTGGAACCTCCCCTGTCGCAGGGTCACGTGTCATCAAATACTCTTGTGCTGATCGTGCCATAATTCGCTCTTTTTTCGACATCTTTTGATACTGGCTTTTCTCAACTGTCTTTAGATTCATGTTTGTACTTATCATAATAGTCATTCCCAAGACAAGGATACTACTTGCGATAAAGCAAATTTTGGTATTCATTTTAGATAATTTTTTAGAATTATTAAATAATTTTCATGATTTCGCACCTTCTCTTTATTGCTCCATTATTTCGATTCTTAAGCATCGAACCTGCGATGCAACTTAAAATGGAAGGCTTAACTCATGGATACATTCCTCTGGGTGTTGGATTTAATTGTTTCACTTTTAAAACAGCACACTGAGTTAACAAACCGTGTGTCATTTCACTTATAGTAATTGGTGCATCTATTAAAGCTTGCATAGATGCAATCAGAAACCCTTATAGACAGTGAAAACTATTTGCCAAATTCATCTTTATGAGTTCATATGATGCAAGAATTCAACAAATTGGATCTTGATCATATTAGAAAACAAATTAGTTCTTGATTTTATACGAATATTGCTGCAGGTGATAAATGTGAAGATTGAGGTGACATTTACTCTATCTTTAGACACTTTTAATTCCTCCGTGATTATTACGGGAGTAAGCTTTGAATTCGATTAAGAAGATCTTCTTTAAATTTGGGTCCTAAAGGAATGACATCAACTCCAAGATAAATTTCATTGTTCAGCAAGTTAATATTGTCTATTTTATCGAAATTGACTATGTATCTCTGGTGGGCGCGGATAAATTTATCATCGGGCAACCAGGATGAAAGACGGACAAGAGAAAGCTTGACTACCAGTCTTTTATCTGTAACTACTTCACAATAATTTCCATCTGACTTCACATAGCGAATATCTTTCACAACAACTTTGTGCAATAACCTTTTATGCTTAATGAAAAAATACTCGTTCAAGACTTAACTTTATTTCTGGTTGTCAAGCTATGAAACAAAACAGTTGATTCTGGATAAGTAGGAGAAGTTATACCTTGAAGGTGATATCCTCGAAGATTATGGTGAAATTAATTCACATCAATCTGTTCAAATGCTTAAAAACCTGATCCTTAAAGCTTGGCCCTATTGGTATTTCATTTTTCCCTATGTGGATCTCATTATGGTTAATATCGATCGTATTTATTTTGTCGAGATGCACAACATATCGCTGATGAATACGCAAAAATCGATCTTGAGGAAGTTTTCTTAATATTTGTGTTAATGACATTTTGACCACATGTTTTTTATCGGAAAAAATATCACAGTAATTTCCTTCCGACTGTATATAGTTTATATCATCGATCTTTACCTTTTGCAAAAGATTATTTCTCTTAATAAAAAAGCTATCCTTTAACCATACTTCTTGCGTCAGGTCGTTCTTATTGTCGTCGGACAAACTAGATTCAGTTCTATTAAATAGCGCATTTTCCAAAGCACTTTGAAATGTCAATTTATTAAATGGTTTCACGAGATAGGCAACAGGCTGGGTCTCCTGAGCCTTTTTAAAAATATCTTTTTCTTGCAATCCTGTTGTGAATATAACAGGTATGCTCAGGTCTTTAACTTCTTCAACTAGTTCAATTCCATTCCGATTACCTTTTATATTAATATCTACTACAAGAGCGTCCGGACGTTTTTCTCGTATGTTTTTAATGCCATCCTTTGCATTATCATAACAACCTAATACCTTATATCCAAGAGAATAAATAAGGGATTCTGTGCGCAAAGCTTCTTGGCTTTCGTCCTCGATAATTAATATCGATATATTACTATGCTCCTTCATAATGACCTTCAATAATAACTAATTTGCTGTAAGTAGTAATATATCAATAGAACGTATAACTGAAATGAAAGCATCAGGACATTAACATCATTTATTGGCAGGAAGATCGATTGTAAATGTAGATCCTTTACCTAAAGAGCTAATAATTTTTAACCCTCCTTCATTTTGCTTTAACAATTCTTTGATTATTCCCATTCCTATTCCTGTACCCTTCTCTCCACTTGTTCCTGTACGATGTATGATTTGAGACTTATCAATTATCTGCTTTATTTCCTCTGATGACAAACCAATACCATTATCTATAATCGCAGTGAAAACTGTCCCATTTTTCTGAGATACCTTTGTTATTATTCTCCCTCCTTCTGGTGTGAATTTTATAGCATTACTAATGAGATTTCTAAGAATAGTGCTTACCGCATTCCTATCTGCAAAAGCTAAGGTTTGATAATCTTTGTCTAAAGCTAATTCAATATTCTTACTTTGAGCGCTTACTTCAAATAATGCATATATATCCTCCACTTGGTCTGCGACATTAATGGTTTCAGGTTTATAGGGAAATCTTCCCATTTGTGTTCGGGACCAATCCAGCAGATTATTCAGCGTCTCTGATAAATACTTACTGGATTTTTCCATCATCGAGCCTAACTCTTTTAATCGACCAAATTGTTTTGTCTCAAGAAGATAATTTATTTGCTCCTCCAGGCCTTGTAAGCTATATAGAGGTCCTCTTAGATCATGCCCAATAATCCCAAATAGTCGATCCTTTGTGGCTACTGATATTTCAAGTTCGGTTTTTTGTTGATTAATCGTTGCCGTTCTTTCAGATATTTCAGCTTCCAATATTTTCTTGTCATTTTCTAATTGATAAGTCCTCCATTTTAGAGCACCGAAGACCAATGCTACAAAAGATAACGAAGAAATAATAAGAAACCATGGTTGTAAGTAATATGGACGAGCTACATAAATTGGAATTTCTAATCGACCAATGGTTCGATTATTATCTGTCCCGATCGATTGAATAAATAAATTATGATCCCCGTAAGTCAAGTTATTCAGACGAATTGTATTATCATCCAGATAATTCCATGGAGTTAGTGATAAAGTATTCTTATTCACAGAATCGAGTCTATATGCATATCGAGTGTTCTGAGGAGCCGTATAATCAAAAAGAGACATACGAAAAATTACAGAATTCACGGCTGGATCTATACGTACTTTTATATCCTTACTAATAGTAACAGGCTTACTCGTATAAATCGCATTTTGATTATCAAATTCTAAATACCTGGTGACTTTTAAAGATGAACTCGGTCTATCCAGTTTTATCGGATAAAAGCTCGCCACTCCTCCATTCCCTCCACCAAAATATAGCTTCCCATCTGGCATTTGGTAATGAAAGTGATATACAAAATCATCAAAAGGAAGGCCATCCTCCTTTGTCCATATAAGAATTTCATTTGTAGTTTTATCTAATTGCATTAATCCATAGCCAGATGGCATCCAAAGTTGATTATGATTATCTTCATATACTGCATAGACTCTCAAGTGCGACAATCCATCCTTTTCTGTAAAACTTTGAGCTTTATTCTCAGCCCTATTCCATTTTATTAGACCACTGCCATTCGTGCCCAGCCAAAATACTCCGTCACTATCTTCATGAAAGTGGTAAACTTCGTTGAAGAATATTCCATTTACAGATTGCTTATAATGCGCTACTATTCCATTCAAATCGTCGAGTAAAAACATCCCCTCGTTTGTTCCTAACCATAGTCCATCACTACTACGATAAAAATGATTGACCACTAGTGTTTCTAATTCCTTAAATGAATTATACTTTTGATAAGGTCTAAGTTCCTTTTTTCCGGTACTAAACACCGATAAACCTCCAGAACGATCTCCAATCAGTATTTCGTCATTGTTCTCTAAAGCGTACATACTGAGTATATATAAATTATCTCTATTAGGATAGTTAAGAGGTTTGGGAGCAAGTAAGGTTTTATACTTTCCTGTTGCGGGGGTATAATGATGAATTCCCGAGAATTTATCTCCTATATAAATTCCACCAATATTATCACTTATCATTTCCGATACGTTTTGAATCGGTATCTTTCCAATTACTTCATTCTTTTTATTGACCTTTAAAATATCTTCCTGATTAATTAATATATTTCCAAGTCTGTCATCTACGATGCCCCCATAAATATTATAAACCTTTTCTCCTAAGACATCCTCAAATCTATTTTCTCGCAACTTGATTGATATAATTCCTTTTTCAGTAGAGAGCCAGATAAAGTCTTTCTGTCCAAAATTAAAATATATACTTTTAGGTGGCGTCTCGTATTTATCTAAGATTGTAGTAAAGTCATATAGAAAAAATCCTTTTTCATCAAATAATAAAAACCTATCTCCGGCAAAAGTCCAAATTCTATTATCCTGATCAATTTTAAACCCCTTATAAGTATTGTTTACAGAGGGGATTTTAAATGCTGTCCCATTTTTATTTTTTAAAAAGAACCGTTCTAATATTTGTTTATCCTTGTTGATTTTCCAAATGTCCAATAACCCATCATTGTTTGGTCGTGAATAAAAATTCCCAAAGAATAGCTCATCATTTTTACCTGCGTACATACCGTCAAAATTCTGAGGCAGATCTACTGTATACAAGGTGTTGCCGAAGGTGTCCAATACCGTTAAAAGGTCATGTTCTTTATATGCAATCTTACCGTCATTGGTAATTACAACTTGTCCGTTCCACTTATCAACATCTACCTTTTTCTCAAAAATTAACTCAAAGCCATCTTCATCATATTTATACAGTGCTCCTCGTTTAGTAGCAATCCAGATGTTCTTTCTAAGATCCTGATAGGATGATCGCATATCAGCGAATTCAAAATCAAATGAAGTATAGTCTTTTAGAGGTACTGCTTGTTCGGTTATGGGATCGAAAACGTCTAGCTGCTTTGTAAAAAAAGCAAAGCCTTCAGTATTCCATTTGCCTCTTGATCCAAACCATAATTTACCATTTCTGTCTTCCATGATCTTTTCCATATAATTGGAAGACAATCCATTTTGCTTGATGGTGTAATGAACGAATTCATGACCATCAAAGCGATTCATCCCAGATGTTGTCGGAATCCAAACAAATCCCTGACTATCCTGGTAGATATCGGAAACATAATTGTCTGTCAGGCCATCCTTTACTGTATAGTGCTGCGCAGATGTGAAGTATGATTGACATGAAATCGAAGGATGAAGAAATATGCTTAGAATAACAACAATAAGATTAGAAAGCAACTTTCCAACAAAATATTCAATTAGTACCCTGTGATACGTGTCCTCGTCTCTGAAGGATTTTAAAAACGAAAATATCACCTATTTGCTCTATTACTTGGTTGAATTACAATGATACCTATCTCAATATGATATAAGCAAGAAATAAATGTTAACAATTTAGATATTCCTTACAAATATTATTAATTGATCGTTAGATATTTCAATAAAAATTAAGGTTAAAATTTCTCATTCAGAGGAGCTCCCAAGATGGAGACAATAATAAATTAACCAAACTTATACTGTCTCCATAAAGAGCGAATCATTTTAATTATGACCGCAAAAATTCCCAAGAAGCAGGTAACTCCGGCTAAAATAAACTCTGTTCGTATATATTGGATAAACCATTGTTGTCTTTCAATACTCATATGTCCAAGTATTGATTGTAGTCCTATTCTATCATTAAATTCGAGAAAAGAGTGTAGGCCTTCCAGTATTGGGAAGAACAATAGTGGGGCAGAAAAAATAAGCAAAATCTTAAATATTTTAGAATCGCCTAACGGGTGATATTGGAATGAGAATATATACCGGACAAATGTGAGGGATGCTAACAGGAAAAAAAAGTTGTATTTAATCCATTCAAATTCTATTTCAGCCTGATAGATAGGTAATAAAATGAGAAAGCTTAAAATCAGACTTAACCCCCATCCTATCAATTCAATTATCCACTTTTTAGATCGTATAGACATACCTACAAATATAACAGGTCATTTTTTTGGTATAGATACAATTTATCCCATTGGCCCAACTTAGAAAGAATATAAACATAGGGAGCTTCGAACAGATCAACCATTGATGATTGAAGTGATTATGATACCAGGCTATAGGTCATTCTATCAGCTTTGAAAAGAAAAAGAAGTCTTAGTGTTTCCACCATTATGCGGAAAGTCCTCACTTCAATCTTATTTCTCTGATAATTCTGCATCCCTTATGCAATTTGAATTATGTTCTTGCCAATCAGATAGGGAGATTCAGAAGTAATAATATTTTCAAGTAAATAGAACCTTCCAATTTGCTCAAGGCGAATCTTTATGAATAAAACCCCGGGGAGTTAACCTTCAAATAGAAAGTATCAGAAATCCTATTCGAAAAAATTCAGGAGTAAGCATCGTGACAACCCCGTTTTTGAAGTGCTGGATAGGAATTCTGGGCGATTCCCTATCTTCATTTTGGTGCAACAACCTGATTATCAGTGAAAATATAGTCATCCTTCACGCCGCTTTGCGGTTCCCTCTCTTGAATGTCCCCCGGACATCGTGGATACTCTTTCTGCTTTCAATTTAAAGTCCTGCCCATTCGTAATCCATCCTTCTCGCCGCTTTGCGGTTCCCTCCCTTGAATGTCCCCCGGACATTCATTACGCCTATGGCGTAAATCGGTCGGTCATATTCGATGTGTGAACCGAGGCCTATGCCCGAGGATGGGTGAGCTAGGTCGGTGTATTTTCTGTCCAGGATAAGGCATAAAAAAACCTTGCTGAACTGAATCAACAAGGTTTATATTAAATTGGCAGCGACCTACTCTCCCACCGTAGTAGTACCATCGGCGCTGAGGGGCTTAACTTCTCTGTTCGGAATGGTAAGAGGTGGAACCCCCTCGCTATAACCACCATTTAATC
>JAJCYJ010000978.1 GCA_029262975.1 Saprospiraceae bacterium | reverse complement strand
AGTTAGGTTATTCACTACTCCAGTTAGCGTCATTCCCCTTTTTAAATCATCGATCGTTTTGACTTCTGATGAAAACGCAACTGTCTTAGCTTCGCCACGCGTATCTAAACCTGGTTTTTGTAATTCGTTAATAATATCTGTAAGAGTAGGAATCCCGACATCTTCCGACACATATTTTTCTAAATTAATATTTTGCAAATGCTCATTTTTATTTTTTAGTTCATTTGCTTTTATATTGTAATCTTTGAGCATTCCGGCAACTAGCTTGTAGCGTTCCGGGTGTACTCCGGTATTGTCAAGAATCTGCCGCCCATTTCTAATCCTTAAAAAACCAGCTGCTTGTTCATATGCTTTCTTGCCCATACGTGGTACTTTAAGCAGTTGATCACGAGTGGTAAATCCTCCAATATCATTTCTCAAATTGACTATATTTTGAGCCAGAGCAGGGCCAATTCCAGCAACATATTGTAACAAATGGTGACTGGCTGTATTTAGATTGATGCCTACCGCATTTACACAAGATGATACAGTAATATCCAAACTCTCTTTAAGCATGACTTGGTTTACATCGTGTTGATATTGACCGACACCTATGGACTTTGGGTCAATCTTTACAAGTTCGGCCAAGGGGTCCATTAACCTTCTTGCAATGGAAATAGCGCCTCTCACAGTCAAATCTAAATCGGGAAATTCATCTCTGGCAATTTGAGAAGCAGAGTAAATGGAGGCACCATTTTCATTCACCATAAAAAGTGCAAGATCAAGATGCAGTCTTTGGAGAAATTGATATGTTTCCCTACCGGCAGTTCCGTTTCCAATTGCGATATTATTGACCTTATATTTTGTAATCCAGGCTTGTATTTTTCTTTCAGATTCTTGAACCTGGGATTGGGGTGGATGGGGGTAGATCGTATCATGGTGGATTAATGATCCTTGTTCATCGAGTACCACGGCCTTACAACCCGTCCTGAATCCGGGATCCAATGCGATAACCGGGGTGTTTCCAAGTGGTGCAGCAAGTAGTAATTGTCTTAGGTTTTTCACAAAGACATCAATCGCTTCTTTATCTGCCTTCTCCTTTGCTATTTTCTTACATTCATTTTCGATGGAGGGCAGAATGAGTCTTTTTAAAGCATCCTTAATGGCAAGATGAATCTGATCCGCACAAGCACCAGTTGTACGTACATAATAACGTGCTATTTTATCATAAGCGCGATCTTCATCTATTGATATTTTCATTTTCAAAAAGCCCTCATTATCACCCCTATAAATGGCCAATAATCTGTGTGAAGGGCACTTGGTCAGTCTTTCTGAATAGTTAAAGTATACTTCGAACTTTTCAGCCTCATTCTTCTTCTTAGTGACAACCTTACTTTCGATGAAGGCACCTCGAGTGAAAATAGTTCGGATCGCATTTCTTGTATCGATGTTTTCATTCATCCATTCTGCGATGATATTGCGGGCACCCTCTAATGCTTCTTCTATATTGGCTATTTTTCCCTGTACGAATCGCCGACCTTCGTGATAGATGTCTGTGCTACGCTGGGCTGAGATGATCTTTGCCAACGGCTCCAAACCATTTTCACGCGCAGAGTCGGCTTTTGTTTTACGCGATTTTTTATAGGGAAGATAGATATCTTCAAGGGTGATCAATTCCCAGCAATTGTTGATTTTTTCGCGTAGTTCCGGCGATAATTTGCCTTGCTCGTTAATGGTAGCAAGGATTGATTCTTTGCGCTTTTGCAATTTTTGAATGACGTCTAATTCTTGTTGAATGAGCCCAATCTCAACTTCATCCAGGGCACCCGTTCTTTCTTTTCGGTACCGTGCAATAAAGGGTATGGTAGCGCCTTCCTGAAGTAAAGATAAGACCTGGTCTATTGAAGTGGCACGGAGGCCTGTTCTTTGCTGAATTTGTTCAATAATCATAAGGACAAAGATGAATTATTATCTTGCTTTTGAGCACATCAAATGATTTTGAATACAGAAATAAACTCATGTCGGTCAAGTCGACATTGGCTTGTATCTTTATCCTGTGCTGTATGTACTCAGAAATATAAGAAAGGGATTTATGGCTGAAGGAATGAAAGGAAAAGTAAATTCTCCATTTGGTAAATATCTAGTTTATGCGATCGGGGAGACCGTATTAGTTGTGGTTGGCATCCTGATAGCGCTACAGATCAATAATTGGAATTTAAATAGACTGGCCCAAGTAGAAGAGTATAAAATATTAAATGCCCTGCATGACGAATTTTCTTCCAACGAGATCTTATTCAAGGAATGTCTAACAGACATGGATACGATGAGCTTTTATATTGATAGTATCAGAAAACACTTGATACCTGCAGCAACAACTTTGGAAGATAGCACATTGTACAAATGGCTGGGACAGATTGGCGCTACACAGACGTGTATTCCGAATTCTGAAGTTTTAAAAGATGCGACTAATTCGGGGAAGCTATCCTTGATAAAGAACGATAGTATAAGATTGGCACTTGCAGAATGGTCGGCTATGGTTGAAGAATTGCATGCGGAATCGGAAAATTGGGAAGATGATTTTTCTAACAATTTCTATCCATATACCTATAAATGGATATCATGGGATGACGTAGATTATTATTCAGATCCTGATAATCCAAGAAATTTCAAATCACAATTTGACATCGATCCTAAATTGATGCTCAGAGAATTAGAATTTCAAAATGTACTTTCGATACACTATTGGCGGATTAATTTAATCCATTATTTAGAAGAGAGTCTTTTGATGAAGACGCAGGAGATAAATGAGTTGATAGTGAAGTATTTGGCCGGATGAAGGAAAGCAAAGTCATTGGAATTACATCTATTTTGAAGTGTTTGCAAAGTCCCGTAATATCACCAAGTCCGGAATAAATAAAGGCAAACTCTCAAAGAAAGCTTGCCTTTATTTATTAGATATATAAGTTTTTACTAAATTTTGCTCGTATTGAACTGAAGCTGCCTTTGTCTGATCATCACAACACCAAATATCAGAAATCCAATCCCTAATATTATAAGACCCCATTCCGACAAGGTAGGAACGCCGGCATTTTCCTGAAACTGATAAGCTCCAGCACCACCTCCAAATGGATTTACAATGGCAGTAATTGTGATGCTATGTGCTCCAGCCGACAGACTCATTACACCTGAGCTCCATCTTGGATCAACAGAAGCAGTTGCATAATCGACGCCTATTTGATCTCCAGTTGTGCCTGGCACTGAGGTTTTGCCTATAGAGATACCATTGTCAAATACTTCTAACTGATCCCCACTTAGAAAAGCATCAGTTATATAAAGTTTTCCCCCATTTGTCGAGTTGAAAACAAATGGCCCTGCAGTATTTGCCGGCGCATTACCCCAGGAAAAGAAGTTCCAGGTACCAAAAGCAGGCGGATTTATCTCGGGTAGCCCATCTACATATCCGTTGTCTTCTTTTGTCTGTCCTAATAGGGATCCGCCTATAAATAATAGCAGTAATAAAGTCAATATTCTCATATCTGTTGGTTGGTCTGTTAAAAAGAGTAAATTTAGGAATAATGTGCTAAGTTATGATGAATAGTGGCATTATTTAGTTGTATATATCTTTAGTTTATTTCGGGTAAAATTGATATTCTGAACTAACCCAATCGGGATAATGAGCAATTTCCGAATTTCTTCGAAAGTGTCCACCGGATGTAGATAAATTGTACTAAACTGCCGCTCCTACAGGGCTATTCACACGATGAGTTTTCAATATATTCCCTGTGATAAGTCCTGTAAGGACGTTATATCTTAGCCAGGGGTAGAACGAAGTGGCACCCCTGGTGAAAAACGAAGCAATCGAAAAGAGTTGGCGGTATTTTTGCTCCATGCAAAAATGTTGACAACTCCAAAAGCCTTTATTGATTCACCTTTGCCATAACATGATAGCGGGGATCGTCAATATTTTTCTCTATTACCTTGGCTAGTTTTGGAGAAGCTTTGATCATTAGATCCTGGCATTCTTCACTCAAATGCTGAATATGAACTTCCTTACCAGCTTCTTCATATTTTTCAACTAATTGAAATAAAGCTTCTAATGCAGAATGATCACTCACCCTGGATTCCATAAAGTCAATTATAACTTTATCGGGATCATTCTGAACGTCAAATTTGTTCTTAAAGGCCTGGATGCTTCCAAAGAATAATGGCCCCCATATATAATACACTTTAGTACCATCTTCAAGAAATTGTTTTCGTGCACGAATTCTTTTTGCATTCTCCCATGAGAACACCAAGGCACTCATGATGATACCGGCTATTACAGCTATGGCCAGATCGAATACTACCGTAAGAGCTGATACGCTTATCAATACGAGCGCATCACTAATTGGAATTTTATTCAAAATTCGAAAACTACTCCATGCAAATGTTCCTACGACTACCATGAACATGACACCGACAAGTGCTGCTATAGGAACCATTTCAATTACACCTGAAGCGAAAAGGATAAA
>JAJCYJ010000977.1 GCA_029262975.1 Saprospiraceae bacterium | reverse complement strand
TGAATCACAACTCTCAATATGGAGTCCATTTATAAAATTTGCACCATCAATGCTGTAATCGATATGTACAAAATTGTCATCATCATTCAGTCCATCCCAATCCTCCTTCCCGTCGTCTGCATCATCTTCTGCAAGACTTATCGAAAATGTCAAATTGCAGAGACCCCGGATATCTTTTGACGGAAAGCATATTATGGCTTCGCTAACACCACCTTCACCGTCAATATCTTGCGCACCAAACCAAAAATTACCGGAGATATTGAGAAGATCTTCTTCATCAACTTCAGTATTTGTTCCGTCCGTTCTCGTGAAATAGTCTGTTTTACCATCACTAAATTCTGGTATGGATGTGTAATACCTCTTTCCTGAACCATCCGTTTCGAATTCTTCCATAAATACAATTTCTAGTGCAGTAAAAGGTCGTATTTCAACTTCTTGCGCAGAATTATCGCATATGATAATGTCTTTTATGATGGGAACTGGTATAGCAGATTTGTGACAGACTGGAAATTGTACGGTATCAAAATCATTACCATGCCGATCATCAAAAATATCGTCTACATCTGGAGCAATCCTGCCTCCGGGTGCTAATGTAGCATAGATAATTTCAGCGCTGTTATTGACCTCTGTGACGCTCAACTCAAGTGGTAAAATAAGTCGAAATACTACAGTAGTATCTTCACCAGGATGTAAGTTAGATATGGCCTGGAAGCTTGAATCTTCCTGCCAACCTGAATCGTTTATACCCAGTTCATAAATTAAGTTTTTAGAAATATAATCTTCCAATTCAATATCATATGCAGTTGCTTCTCCATTATTCGAAATTGTAATATTATAACTTACGGTATCTCCCGGGCTAATACTCAATGGCTGGTTTTGACTTAATGTTTTAACAAGACTTAAATCAAACAATGGACATAAAGGAGAATTTAGTACAATTGAATCTTCGCAAATATTTAATGTAGTGGCAGTTATACACAGAAGATTCTGGTTGACAATACTTCGACTGTGCATGGCTGGGCCAAACCAACCATTCTCAGCCTTTTGTAGTGTCTTATCTATACCGGATGAACCATCTTCAAAAACCAATATATTATCACTTAATCTACCTAACGCGGGTCCTTCCGCAGCCACAAATTCTCCTTCATAACTAAGAAACTCGAGTACATTTCCACCAGTGTCAAAGAGGGCAACTCCATCAGGTCCATTTTGAATATTGTTTATAGGAAAAAATATAGCAGTGCAAGCCTGTCCATTCATAGGAGCTATACCCGTTAAATTGAACTCTTTATATATTTCACCATTATCTCCATTGTAAAAACCTAATTTGTATGGAGCTAAATCAGTTAAAATGGGTGCCGTTATTTCAATTCCTTCCATCATATCGATCCCTGCATTGTCATAGTGGATTTCGCTTATGAATACACCGTGATTTAATTCGCTACTTGCAAGGTCTTTTATTTTGAGTAAAATGCCTGTGTCACCAATTCCTTGCCGACCTGTCTGAACGTTAATTGTATCACTTGGTTCAAAAGGGTAGGCTAAGCTGTCGATAGGATTGTTATCTAAAAGCACGATAAAAGAATCACTAAGTGTATTCTTATAGTTGAGAGAAAATTGTAATTGAAAGGTGGCGTTGTCAAGACACACGGCATCATAGAATTCTAGGCCAGGATCACAAATAATAGGACAAAATGGTTTTTCTATTATAAGCGTATCACCACAAACGAACACGGAAGGCGGCGTAATACATGATAAGCCAGGATTGTACATATCGTAAGTATTAGTCGGTAGTTCCATCCAACCTCCATCAGTTAATTGTAGTGAAGCCCCAACCGGCGTAGATGCATTTTGGGCCACCCCTATATCAATACTTGTATTTCCAATCGCAGGCCCTGAGGTTGCTTCGACAACTCCTTCATAACTTAAAAACTGCAAAAGATTTCCGGATGTGTCCATTAATGCTACTGCATCTGGCCCATTTTGGATGGCTGGATATTCGAAAAAAGTTGAACCGCAGGATAAACTTGAACCAAGTAAAATTCCTTCTAATACTAATGGATTACCATAGGGCCCGCCACTGCTTCCATTATAAAAATAGACCAGATACTCATTAAGATTGAGCCCGGAATGACCAGATATCTCTATTCCTTCTGCGATATCTACACCTGTATTGTCATAATGTATTTCTGAAATAAATGGTGGAAGTTGGGTTTGGGACATATACAAACTTGCAGTATCCTCTATCGTAAGTTCGAAAGTTCCAATCTCATCTCCTCTAAGACCCGTTTGTATCACAATAGAGTCACCCGTCCTTGGATAAGCCAGCGTATCGATTGGGTTCCTGTCGATTGAGATTAAAAGTGCATCTCCGCATGGGTCTATATAATCAATGCCAAGTGTCAGATTAAACGTGCCATCATCCTGGCATACTTTGTTCAGTAGATGAACATCAATCTGGCAGCATTTATCAATCTCAACGATTAATGGGACTATATCAAAACACCCATTTATTTCATATCTTATAAAGTAAGTTCCTGATACTCCGACATTAGCATTAGAAAGCGGATCAATATTATATATGGCATCAAGACTGTCGGTATAATAGGTGATTAAAGGAGTACCCGGAATGCCATTTAGATCAACCATCGAAATATCGGAAAGATCAACTTCTTTCAGCGGGCAGTTGTTGGAGATCGGAGCAATCTCCTGAATGCTCGGCCCATTGACGAATACCTTGATTACAGTTGTATCGACACACCCAGTTGCTGCAATGCTGTCCCTAATAATATATTCGATATCATTGGAAGGGTAGACTTTTTCAGTTATAGTATCCGAATATTGGCCAAAATTTAAGCCATATTGTACGGATCCCAATGGCCGCCCGACAATATAATCAGAGAGCAGAATTGTATCTCCCGGGCAAATGCTGATCGTACTTCCTGCAATATTCGGACTAGGAAAAACATAAATATTTATGACGGCAGTATCTACGCATCCAGTGTTTTTAACACTATCTCTTACATAGTATTGGATGTCAGATATTGGATAAGTAAGGGAAGTAATGGTGTCTGTATATTGTCCTAAATCCAAACCGAATGATACAACACCTTCAAATTCACCGACTATCAAATCCTGCAAATTCACCGAATCGCCAAAGCAAATCGTATCTGATAACCCTGTGATATTGGGTTGATCTTCTACCCGGATCATAATGAGAGTAGTATCAACACATCCAGTATGTGGAACGCTGTCCCGTATATAGTAAGTGATATCGGATAAGGGTGTTACCAAAGAGGTTATGGTATCTGTATATGAATTATAGGAAGTTCCAAAATGAACAATGCCTGATGGGATGCCAATCAATAACTCTGAAAGATCTAATGAAGTACCGCTACATATAGTATCATTGAGACCGCTTATAAGTGGTTGTTGATCTATCTGAATATAAGTCATTACAGTATCGCTGTGGCAATAACCATCTGTTGCAGCGTACCAATAATTGTAAGTCATAGGTTCAAATACGGTTGGGTCATATGAAACTACTCCCTGTGCACCAGGTATCTGTGTCCCGGAGGCATCAGAGAAGAAATTGTATATAATTTGGATAGGAGAAGGGGTAAGCAAGTAACCATAAATGGAAACATCATCTACACGCCATGTACCGGCATTAGAAGTAGATCCGAATGTATAAAATCGGAAGCATAACGTATCCTCAGTGTCAATAAAAAAAGAAAGATCATTCAAAGAATCCTGAATTGCACTAAATGGATCGTGCGTTAACCCATCGCTAATGGACATGCTATAATTATCAAGGGACGAGAAGATAGCGTAAGTTGCAGGTCCCGAAGAAGAGGCATCGTCTGCAAATGCAATGCCGTCAATCCTCAGATCATTATTTGTGGTGCTAACGCAAAATTCAAAATAATCACCTGGTTCTTCATTCCAATTATTAGCAGATAAAGCATCAGCACTTGCATTCCCGGAAGGGAATGAGATATTTCCAAGATCCGGGCCGGTTATGGCATCGATCGCGAGAACGATTGAGTCAGTAGATGATCCGGTGAACTCTTCGGCCTCAAAATCCCAAATCACGGAGAAAGGTTGGGTAGCAAGAGCGGGAAAACCACCTCCGGTAGGCATAATCAAAGTTGTGACGCTATCACCGAAACAAAATGTAATAGGATTTGCGATGCCGGGGGCTGGGCGTGGCCTGAACACAAGATCAACTATTATGACACTATCACATCCGTTCGCAGCAGCGCCGACAATGGTCTCCATTCCGGTCGGTTCATCTTCATTATAAAGATGACCATTTACGAATATTTCATATCCGTCATTGACGCACCCTTCATATGTTTCCCTTATTACAACATCTTCAATTACAGTCAGTTGTACAGTTGTTGTATCATAACAACCAGATGTGTATACAGTATCGATAATAAAATAAGTGATATCAAAAGTGGGCATGACCGGTTGGGTAATTGTGTCATTGTAAATGCCATATTGCGTCCCATAAAGTACTGCCCCTACTGGCATGCCAGTGATTGAGTTTTGAAGATTTATAGCTTCACCGATGCAAATTGTATCACTCATTCCTTGGATTTGAGGTGTTGCTGTAACCGAGACAGTCAACATGGTTGTGTCTGTACAGCAGGATCCAGAGACACTATCACGAATAAAGAAAGTTGTTGTAGAAATTGGAGTTATTATAGTCGTGATCGTATCAGGATAAAGGTCAAAAATAGTCCCGTATTGGAGGTTTCCCAACTTGGGTCCATCGATTAAAAGGTCGAGATTAACATTTGATCCTGTACATATGCTGGTATCTCTTCCAGATAAATATGAATGAGTACAAGTGGCACCAGTGAATAAGAATCCTCTGATATCAACAGGAATGCCGGTTCCACCACCATTTGGGAAAGGAAATTCTGCATTAGTGCCATCTTGTGATTGATCTGAGCTACCATTATCCACTGTCCAGTTGGATGGATAATCTGTTAAATTAGTGATCAATTCCCGGCATAACTCTATTGTTGTGTTGCAGGAATCTACTCCTGAGTAAACGGCTACATCATAATCTGCTAACCCGCCTATGTTATCCAGTTCTATCGCTGTGTCGTCTATGATAAGTCCTGTATTGTTAATGGGGCCACTACTGAAGTCGTCATTGGCAATTGCAGATAAAAAAGCGATGGGTGCATTATAATCTGTTCCGATGTAAGCATATAACACTTCATTGGCACCAGACAAGTTGAAGCCATTCTCTATCTCAATGGCTGTCCCATAATTGCTGATTGGAATATTATTAGCCTGTGAAATCCATATAATTGTGCCTTTGGGAATGGTACAACCTTCATCGTTCTGCCAACTTATGAATCCTTCGGAATTTGTAAATTCTCCAACACCAATTGGATCTCCATTCCATTCTTCATCTGTAAAAAATATTATAGTTGTATCAGGGAGGTCCGTTATTGCTAAGAATGCAAATCCATCTGAACCGTCAGCATTAAATCCTACAAAAACAATATCTCCCGGTCCTGTAGGTTGCGCATTTATAATTGGAACAATACCGCAAGACAGGAAATATATAATTATAAAATGAAGACGAATACCATCAGAGATTGGTGGTGTGTAAAAAATGCAATAGTTGCATTTAAAATATAGAAGAATAGAGTATATTTCTTTTGAACAAGACAAGAGAGATCGATTTTGTTGAGAGATCCCCTCTTCTCCTGCAGCCCAATTTATTAAAAAATATTTAATTTTGTAACTATAATTATCAAATATTTATGCTAATTGTAATAAATGATTACCATTAGTTAAATATGATAAAAAGACGTCAATTACAATCATTCTGTATTTATGATAAGTAAGATTAATTATCGATGACAGTCTTTGATGAGATTTTAATTTAATCTATTTGACGAATAATTGGGTTTTGTTTATCCAATGGGTTCCTCCTAAGGCGAACAGGTTTAACACATTGCGTCAAAATTCGAGTAACCTTTCCGTCAAAATTCGTGTAAATATTACTCCTGATGTTTGTTAAATAAATGGAAATAAATTTCCCGTTTTCATCAATCCTTTTCCTCACTTTAGCAGGAGGACATCACCTGCCTCAACCTGGGTAGTTCCATCGGATTTTCTAATTACTAATTTGTAGACGAAGACGTTACTTTGTCGTATTACTCCTCTGACACTACCATCCCATCCTGTTGAAGGATCATTAGGTGATAAGTTTTGCAAATCATAAACTATTTCGCCCCAGCGGCTATATACTGCCAGGTCATAACTTATTATATTTGGATCAGTAGATTGGAGAAATAATCTTGAATTTCCAGGGGCGCCATTGTCTGTAATGGCATTTGCCATATAGAAGATAATAGGCTCTTCTGTAAGATTTTCTCCAATTTCGAAGGATGACAAATAGGTGCATCCGTTTTGATCATATATTGTCAGCGTATACACATTCGCCACTCTGCTGTCGACGATAATCGAACTGCAATTAGCACAAATGATTCCAGCATTGGATGTCCATTCGATACTATCGATAGCTCCTCCATAAGAAAACCCTAATTGCAAAGAGTCCAGACCAAATGCCGTATTATTTATGATCGGGTTTTGATTATCGAGACTTTCAATCTGAATTGATTCTGATAACATGCATCCGATGCTATTAACAAATTCAATGACGTATGAGCCACTCTCCTGATTTGAAATAATTAGAGAATCTTCTAAAATAAAATCATCCTGGTTGACGGATAGTGACAATGTATTTGCGGGATTCAAATTGTAAATTTTTAATGTACCATTACTTTCATTTGGACATGAGGGTAAAGTACAGATATCAACATTAATGGTGTCTACAGTCAGAGTGGTGGTGATTATTGTATCGCACCCTCCGCTGCCCAACAGCGTATCAACACCCATCCTGTTGTCCGCATTATAAATAGAATTTCCAACAGAAACTTCTTCATCAGGGCAAATGGTAGCATCATTATCGACAAGCACATCAAATGTGTAAATAAGCAAGACCTGAACGAGACTGTCACAACCGAATTTATTGGCCCCAGCTAATGTCACGATACCAGAAGGATTAGCTTCGTTAAATAACTCTGTTCCAACAGTTAATTCAAAACCATCGCCACTGCACCGATTATCAGAAAAAACTGAGGCAGATGACTCATTAAAGACCAAATTTGTGCTAACAATCGAATCAATTCCAAGTACGGTCATGAGTGTATCTCTTCCTGCTGGATTGGATTGATTATAAGTACTATTGCCAACGGTAATTGAAAAAGGATCTCCTATACAAAATGAAGAATCAATCATTGTAAATGCTGCTTCAACATAATCTATATTTATAATTATCAGACTGTCACATCCGTTTGCTGCACCTAAAATAATTGTATCAAAACCGGTAGGATTGGATTCATTATAGGTGATTGAATTGATCGTAGTATCAAATCCACCACCACTAGTCTTAATTAAATCTATAACATTTTTTCCTGACAACAGAAAAGTCAGATTCGTGATTATGACGGAATCCCGGTTGTCAGTTGTCTTCAAAGAGTCAACCCCCGAGGGATTACTTTCATCGTAAGTCGAATTACCAGCCTGGACAGAATAACCATCTCCTGAGCAGTGAACCGTGTTTATAGAATCTATTACGCCTAATACGAAGACCAGGTCAATGGTGACTACACTATCGCAGCCATTCGCTGCAGTGAATATTTCCATCCCGGAAGGATTAAACTCATCATATAAAGTCCCATTCACAGTGACATTATAGACATCCCCTGAGTTTCCAAAATAGGTTTCTACGCCCGTCGTGTCTGGTTTGAATACAAGATCAATTGTAACGATGGTATCACATCCATTTACAT
Source organism: Saprospiraceae bacterium (assembly GCA_029262975.1). Lineage (GTDB taxonomy): Bacteria > Bacteroidota > Bacteroidia > Chitinophagales > Saprospiraceae > JAJRXG01. Next base: position 2,483 of record JAJCYJ010000977.1, on the reverse strand, counting down.
TAGTGATCGTGTCAAGACCTAAAGGATTGGCCTCATTATAAATGATGTTGTTTATGGATATCGAATAGCCATCTCCTACGCATCCGTCATGTGTCTCCTGCTTCTCTTCAAGTGGATTATAAATGAGGTCTATAGTGATGATACTGTCACACCCATTACTGGCGGTCAACATTTCTTCTCCAAAAGGATTTCCTTCAAAATAAGTAGTACCATTTACAATTGTATCGTAGCCATCCCCTTGACAACCGAAGTAAGGCACAAAAGAAAACCGGGGTTCCTGGTAAACAAGATTTACGATCACCGTACTATCGCATCCGTTAGCTGCTTCCCCGAATAATACGGTAGTTCCGGAAGGATTGCTTTCGTCATAGATATCTCCGCCAACAGGAAAAGAAAATGGATCTTCCTCACAGAGATCTGTTCGTTCAAACCTGCCTATATTAATAGCACTTCCGGGTAATATTTCCAAAGTTAACGTCGATGTATCATTGATGGTCATACAAGCAGGTGTGCCTCCGACTACATATTGAAAGGTATAAATGCCAGGACTGAGCATAGACACATCTACCTGGTCAGGCTGAGAAAGATCCAACCCTGTATTAGCGATGTCAATGTATCGGCCGGAAGGTATGTTGGGTCCCGATACGAGCATGTCAAAATCCACAGGCTCCATATCCATGGCGCATTGGGTGAAGTTATTATCACGACCTCGACCTACCCTTGTCACGGTGATGTCAAGTTCGATCAGTGTCACTTTACACTCTGCTGCTGGTATCGATTCAAATTCAAAGGGATAAGTTCCTGGATTAACTGTAGAGACATCTAGATTGATGAGGTCGTTAACATCGGGAAAATTTCTTCCAAATCCCCTGACATTTACAATATTGGGTTTTTCTAATTGAAGTAAATCAACAAGATTTACAAACTGGTTCAATTCATCATATACACAGATTTGTACACCATCGGTCGGAAAATTACCCATAAACGGCACAGTATCTATTGTTAAATCTATATCGACGGGCATGATGCCAAAGGCCGGATCCGGCGTAAATGTGATCTGATTAAAGGGCACCGTATCACTAAGACGAAGATTCTGGTCTACATTCCACATACCTGTAACTCCCTCATCAGAAGTATCGGGCAACATCAATACGTCATTATCCCTGCAATATCGCGTTGGGACCATCGAGAAGGTTGCAGTTTGTGGAAGACAAACCGTTACTGTTATATCAACATTTGCATCTGAAGTACATCCGCTTGTCTCCGTGATGGTTACTGCATAATTACCTGCATTCGCTAAAGTAGGGGGGGCAATATAAGTGTTTACTGTTGGTGGAATATTTAAAGGATTGCCATTAAATGCCCATTCATATGTTGATCCGGCATCACCACCTATTGCCACCAGGCGAATCACATCTGCTTCGTTTTCGCAATATGATTGTTTCGTCGTTTGTATCTCTGTCGGGGTTAATGATTTGTCACTCCCTTCTATCATTATTCGTTCAATGATGTAAGCTTCATCATCGGCTTCTGTTCCACCGGTTATGATAATTTGAAAAAAGCTAGCTTCTATGTTGCTCAGGGTGAAATCACCGCGGCGTGTATTACCACAATAGGATCCTAGCAATATGATTTGTCCATCTAGCAACAGTTCAATTTTCATGGCATCTCTGCCAGGATCATTATCGGGATCACAAGAAATTGTCGGTAGGTCTGGTAACTTACATTCCATTTGGGCTCCGCCTTCTATTCGAACATCGGCAGTTATTGTAATATTACAAAAGGCACCAGGAGTAATTGTGATGAGGCTTGAACTTGCTATGTTATCGTTAAATCCACATCCTACCATACCCCCCATAAATCCACATGGACAGCATATTCGTCCTTCAATATCCCGAATTACAAATGCACCATTTTCCTCACCGAAAGTACCAGGGTTCATTGGATTGGGTTCACAGTCCCCGCTTAACGTCTCAAAAGGAGAAAGGTCGGTTCCTTCAAATTCCCAAAGGGCAATCGTCGTTTGACTAGCAAGGCCATATGGCAGGGCCAGGAACAATATGATGTACCATTTTCTTATCACCTATCAGTCGATTTTGGGCAAAGCAGTAATCGTTTAATTACTGAAAGCAGCCGAAAGGTATTGAGTATCAAGATATTATCCTAATGATATACCTTAAGAATAATACCCCCGACACGACAACCCCCAGTAATACCAGATCAAATTAGAACAATAAATATGCGTCCTGAAGTATGATAACGCCGTAAATAGAATAGATCTGTGGTATCATGAAGATCAAACTTACTCTTCATCGACAGGCACACGACTCATGTAAAACATGATCATACCACCCAGGACCATCAGTAGTTTGATAAGAAATGAACCAAGTGGACCGGCGACATTGTCCAAAAAAACAAGAGGTTTCAGACTTAGCCCGATAAAACCAAGAATCAAGGAAATCATCCCCAATAATATTAACAGG